>CBIMJO010000013.1:0-21427 GCA_966244135.1 uncultured Actinocrispum sp.
CGGTGCCGTATGACGCGCTGCCGCCCAACGGGATGGCCGCCATGCACGAGGAGACCGTGCACCGGCTGGCCTCGGTGGTGAGCGAGGTCGACGCGGACGGGGTCACCGTCGACCAGATGGTGGTGTCCGGCCGCCCCGGAGAGGAACTGGTGAAACTCAGTGCCACCGCGGACCTGCTCGTCCTGGGCGCCCACGGCGCGCGGTGGCCGGAGTTCGTCGTCGGCTCGGTGAGCTCGTACTGCGTCCGGCACGCGAACTGCCCGGTCGTGGTGATGCCCAGACATGTCGTTGAGACAACAGGGAGAGGAGTGCGTGATGGCGGCGCCGGTGCTGCCCCTTCATGAAGCATGGCAAGGATTCGCAGGCGAGCGGTGGCGGGACGAGATCGACGTCCGTGATTTCATCCAGCACAACTACACCCCGTATGCGGGCGGCCCGGCGTTCCTGAGTGGACCCACGGCCCGGACGAAGGCGTTGTGGGACAAGGTCGCGGCCCTGTTCGCCGAGGAACGGCGGCGTGACGGGATCCATGACGTGGACGCCGCCACTCCGGCCGCGATCACAGCTCACGCTCCCGGTTACATCGACCGGGAGCTGGAGCTGATCGTCGGCCTGCAGACCGACGCTCCGCTCAAGCGCGCCATCATGCCGTTCGGCGGCCTGCGTCTGGTCGAGACGGGTCTGGAAGCCTATGGCTACCAGCTGGATCCGGTTGTGAAGGAGATCTTCACCAAGTACCGCAAGACCCACAACGACGGTGTGTTCGACGCCTACACGCCCGAGATCCTGCGGGCCCGCAAGGCGGGCATCGTCACCGGGCTGCCGGACGCGTATGGGCGGGGCCGGATCATCGGCGACTACCGCCGGGTCCCGCTGTACGGTGTGGACCGGCTGATCGAGGCCAAGCGGGCCGAACGTGCCGGGCTGGACACCGAATGGTCTACAGGCGACACGATCCGCGACCGCGAGGAACTGGCCGAGCAGATCCGGGCGTTGCGGGAACTCAAGGAGATGGCCGCGTCCTACGGCGATGACATCTCCGGGCCTGCCACCACTTCCCGGGAAGCTGTCCAGTGGCTGTACTACGCCTACCTGGCGGCGGTGAAGGAGCAGAACGGTGCGGCGATGTCGCTGGGCCGCACGTCCACGTTCCTAGACATCTACCTGCAACGGTCCCTGGCGGCCGGTGAGCTGACCGAGGAGCAGGCCCAGGAGCTGGTCGACGACCTGGTGATGAAGCTGCGGATGGTCCGGTTCCTGCGGACCCCGGCCTACGACGAGCTGTTCTCCGGGGACCCGACCTGGGTGACCGAGTCGATCGGCGGGATGGGCTCGGACGGGCGGCCGTTGGTGACGCACACCAGTTTCCGGTTCCTGCAGACGCTCTACAACCTCGGTCCGGCACCTGAACCGAACCTGACGGTGCTGTGGTCGCCGCTGCTACCGGAGGGATTCAAGCGGTTCTGCGCACAGGTGTCGATCGACACCAGTTCGATCCAGTACGAGAACGACGAGCTGATCCGGCCGCGGTTCAGCGACGACACCGCGATCGCGTGCTGCGTGTCGGCGATGAAGGTCGGCAAGCAGATGCAGTTGTTCGGCGCCCGGGTCAACCTGGCCAAGGCGTTGCTGTACGCGATCAACGGCGGCCGCGACGAGGTGACCGGCGAGCAGATCACCCCGCGGGCGCCGCGGCTCGCCGGCGACTACCTGTCCTACGAGGAGGTCACCGCGGCGTTCGACCGGATGACAGACTGGTTGGCGAAGACCTATGTGGACGCGTTGAACATCATCCACTACATGCACGACAAGTACGCCTACGAGCGGATCGAGATGGCGTTGCACGACTATCCGGTGCAGCGGCTGCTCGGCTGCGGCATCGCGGGCCTGTCGGTGGTCGCGGACAGCCTGTCGGCCATCAAGTACGCCCAGGTGCGGGTGATCCGTGACGCGGACGGTCTGGCCGTGGACTATGCCGTGGAGGGCGACTTCCCTCGCTACGGCAACGATGACGACCGGGTGGACGCGATCGCGGTGTCGCTGGTCGAGGATTTCATGGCGAAGGTCCGGCGCTACCCGGCCTACCGCGATGCCATCCACACCCAGTCGGTGCTCACCATCACGTCGAACGTGGTGTACGGCAAGCACACCGGCAACACCCCGGACGGCCGCCGCGCGGGCGAGCCGTTCGCGCCGGGTGCCAACCCGATGAACGGCCGCGACACGCATGGCATGGTCGCCGCGGCGCTGTCGGTGGCGAAACTGCCGTATTCCCAGGCACAGGACGGGATCTCGCTGACCGCGTCGATCACGCCCAACGGCCTGGGGCGCACCAGGTCCGAGCAGATCACCAACCTGGTGGGCGTGCTGGACGCCTACGTGGACGCGGGCGGGTTCCACCTGAACGCCAACGTCCTCAACCGCTCCACGCTGCTGGACGCGATGGAGCACCCGGAGAAGTATCCGCAGCTGACCATCAGGGTCTCCGGCTACGCGGTCAACTTCGTCCGGCTGACACCGGAACAACAACGGGACGTGGTCAACCGCACGTTCCACGGGTCGCTGTGAACACCACCGGGGCCGTCCACTCCTGGGACATCTCGACCGCCGTGGACGGTCCCGGCACCCGCTTCGTGTTGTTCATGAGCGGGTGCCCGCTGCGGTGCCTCTACTGTGAGAACCCGGACACCTGGCGCATGCGCGACGGCCACCAGATGACCGTGGCTCAGGTCGTCGCCGATGTGTTGCGCTATCGCCGGTTCATCGACGTGGCCGGCGGCGGCGTCACCATCAGCGGTGGCGAACCGTTGCTGCAGCACGCCTTCGTCGGCGAGGTGCTGCACGAGATCAAATCCTTCGGCCTGCACACCGCGATCGACACGTCCGGCTTCCTCGGTGACCAGGCCACGGACCAGTTGCTGGACGACACCGACCTCGTGCTGTTGGACATCAAGTCCTGGGACCCAGCCACGTATCGCCACGTCACCGCCCGCCGGATCGCCCCGACCCTCCGCTTCGCCCAGCGGTTGTCCGACCGCGGCGACCGCATGTGGGTCCGCTTCGTCCTGGTCCCGGGCCTCACCGACGCCCCGTCCAACGTCGAGGGCATCGCCAAGTTCGTGAGTACCCTGAAAACCGTCGACCGCGTGGAAGTCATTCCCTTCCACAGACTCGGCGTCCCCAAGTACGCCAAGCTCGGCATCCCCTTCCCGCTGGCCGGCACGCCGGCTCCCGGCGCGGACCTGATGGACCGGGTTCGAGGCCAGTTCGCCGACCTGGGTGTGCCGGTGTTCTAGGTGTGCTATTCATCCTGCGACAGGATCACAGCGCTGTACGCACCGAGCCCGACATCGAGAGCTTGTTGCATACCGTCGATCGAGGCAGGCCGGGAGAAGGTGTCCACACTGGACTGGTTGCCGAAGCCTGGGTCGTAACCGGCCCAGTCGCTGTTGAACCGGACACGCCACAGACCGGCACGGGGTACGCCGATGGTGTAGCTCGGGTAGGTCCGATTGGCCAGGTTCACCAGCACCACGACGCTGTCGCGCGGCCCGCCGGCGGAGTAGCGGTGGAATGCCAGCACTTTGTCCGAGTCGTTGATGTGGTGTATCTGAACCTGTTGCCCTCGCAGGCCGCCACTCACGTGGCTCTTGTTGCGGCGCAGCGCGATCAGGTCACGGTACAGCAGGGCAATGCCGGAGAACCGGGATTCCTTGGTCCAGTCCAGGGGATCATCGTCGTGCCACGAACCGTCCTCGAGGAACTCCTGGCCCTGGAAGATCATCGGGATGCCCGGCACCGTGAAGACCAGGACAGCGCCCAGGGTCGAACGTTTCTTGGCGTACCAGCTGTCCGCGTGGCCGGGGTCGATGGCCTCGGGCAGCCGCACCTTGCCGTTGAGGGCGGCGTCCTCGTCGTGGGACTCGGTGTAGACGACGCGTTGCAGAGCGTCCGCGTTGTTCCGGTGCTCGATCGCGGCGGCGATCGCGCGGACATCACGTTGGGCGTCGTCGACGCGGGTCAGGGCGTAGCGGACGGTGTGGACGAACTCAGCGTCCCACTGGCTGCCGAAACCGGCTCCGCCGTCCGCGGTGTGCTTGGTGAGCCAGGGATTTCGCTGCATGTCCTCGGCGATGGTGATCTTCCACGGCTGACGCGCCCGGACCTCGTTGTTGATCTGCTGGAGCAGGGCCCAGCCGTCGGCGAGGTCCACGGCCGGGTCGCCACCGCCGTCGATGTTGCGGATGTAGTTGGTGGCGTCGAACCGCAGCCCGTCGAACCGGAACTCCTCCAGCCATCCCAACGCGTTCGAGCAGAGGTAGCCGCGGACCTCCGGGCGGCCGTAGTCGGGCCGGTTGTGTCCCCATGGAGTGCGGTCGCGGTAGTCGTTGTAGAAGTAGATCCCGCCCTTGTCGTTGGCGTACCACCCGTCGAATCGCCACAGCCCGAGATCTCCGGGCCCGAGGTGGTTGTAGACGACGTCGCACAGCACGGCCAGACCGCGCGCGTGCGCGGCCGCGATGAGGCGTTTGAGCGCGTCCGGCCCGCCGTAGTCGCTCTCGACGGTGTACGGCGACGACGGGTTGTAGCCCCAGGAGAACCCGCCCGGGAACTCCGCCGGTGGCAACAGCTGGATTGCGGTGACGCCGAGGTCCACCAGGTGATCGAGCCCGGCGATGACGTCCGGCAACCGCCCCGGTCCACCACCGGGCAGGTCTCGGTAGGTCCCGACGTGCAGCTCGTAGATGACAAGCTCATCCCAGCCCGGGGCCTGGAAAACGCCGTCGCCCCAGTCGAACCGTGTGTCGTAGATGATCGAATCACCGATCGACGAGGTCATCGCGCGTGCACACGGGTCCGGTCGCCAGGGCTGCAGCTCGATGCCGTCATGCTCGACGACGTACTTGTACTGGTCACCGGGTTTGGCCCCCTCGACGCGGCCCGACCAGCAACCACTGCCGTCGTGAGTCAACGGATGACTGGACTTGGACCAGCCGTTGAACGAGCCCGCGACGGCCACACTGCTTGCGTTCGGCGCCCACACCCGAAACGACGTACCCGCCTCGTCGGGAACCGATCCCCACGGCTGATCGACCATCAGTGACCTCTCGCCGGTGCCGACAGCACGTCACGGAAACCAAGGCCATACAGGCTAATGCGCACACGAGTTGTTCGACACCTGGAAAACAACCACGCGATCAGAGCGGCGCCCAGGGGTCGATCGGGACGACGTCGGTGATCCGGCCGTTGTCGTCGAGCAGGCAGCCCATGCGTTTCGCGGCGCGCAGGGTGACGGCGCGGTCGGTGAGGGTGAGGGCGGGGAGGTGGCGGGCGAGTTCGGCTTCGAGGCGCTGGATGTCGCCGAGGGAGCGCAGCCACAGGGTCATCACGAGGTTGTCGGCGCCGGTGACGGCTGCGCACAGGCGGACTTCGGGGAGTTCGGTGAGGGTGGTGGCGGTGCGGTGCAGTTCGTCGGGTGGGACTCGGGCCCAGAATGTCGCCGCGACGGGCCAGCCGGTGACGGGCTGGGCGACTTCGCAGCGCAGGGACAGCAGGCCGCTGTCGATCATCTCGGTGAGCCAGCGGCGGACGGTGGAGCCGCTTCTGGCTGTGTGCGCCGCGATCTCCGCTGCGGGTTTGCGTCCGTCGTCGAGTGCGCGGAGTACGGCTCGGTGGTGGTCCTTCCAGACTCCGCGGGTCTTCGCTGGGATGTGCGCGTGTCGTTGGGGTTCAAGGGCATCCAGGCGCCAGTGGTTGCCTTCGCCGTAGACGGTGGTGATCGCGTGCGTCCGTGTGCCGCGCAGGCCGGGGAGTTGTTGCAGCCGCTCGAGAACGACACGGGACAGGGTGGCGAGGTCCTGGGTGAGCACGGTCAGGAACAGGTCCCGGCCGCTGCTGATGATCGAGATCGAGGCGATCTGCGGAATGCGCGACAGCACTTCCACGGCGTGTGCGCGGGCGGTCGGCTGGAGATCGACCTCGATGAACGCGTTGCAGTGGTCCTGTGCCCATAGCCGGACATCGGGATAAGCGGTGACCCGAGCGGACCCCGCGTCGACCAGTGCCTGCCAGCGCCGTGCCGCGGTGGCCGGGTCGACGCCGAGCGACTGGCCCAGCTCGTGCCAGGTCGCGCGGGGTGCCGCCTGCAGCGCGTGCACGAGCCGGAGATCCATCTCGTCGGGCATGAGCAGATCCTGCACAGAGCACCGTCCTGGTGGGCGAAAACGGGGATCCGGTGCCTCAGCGTGGCACTGGTCGCGATCCTCGGCAAGCGCCTACCGAAGGAGACCCCGATGTCCGTGCACGAAGACGCCGTCACGCTTCGCGACGAACTTGTGCGGCTGCGCCGGCAGTTGCACGCCGAACCCGAGATCGGCCTGGATCTGCCGCGTACTCAGGAAAAAGTGCTCACCGCACTCGACGGGCTGCCGTTGGAGGTGTCGGTCGGCGACTCGCTGACCTCCGTGACCGCGGTGCTTCGAGCACATCGGCCCGGTCCGGTGGTGTTGCTGCGCGCCGACATGGATGCCTTGCCGGTCCAGGAACGCACTGGGCTTGACTACGCGTCGCGCGTTGACGGAGCCATGCACGCCTGCGGACATGACCTGCACACGGCCATGTTGATCGGCGCCGCGCACCTCCTCGCCGCCCGGAAGCACGCGCTGGCGGGGGACGTGATCTTCATGTTCCAGCCCGGCGAGGAGGGCTGGGACGGGTCGGGCGCGATGATCGCCGAAGGTGTCCTGGACGCCGCGGGACGGCGACCGGACGCTGCCTACGCGCTGCACGTTTTCACCGCCCCCGTGCCACAGGGGATGTTCACCGCCCGCACTGGCACGACAATGGCCGCCTCGGACGGGCTTGAGGTCACCGTTGTCGGCTCCGGCGGGCATGGCGCGCGGCCGCATCGCGCACAGGACCCGGTCCCGGTGATCTGCGAGATCGTCCTGGCATTGCAGACATTGGTCACGCGCCAGTTCGACATCTTCGATCCGGTGGTGCTGACCGTTGGGTCGTTGCATGCCGGGACGCGACGCAACGTCATCCCGGACACAGCCAGGTTCGAGGCCACTGTGCGCACGTTCTCCGCGTCGGCCAAGGACTGGATCAAGGACGCGGCGACCGCACTGGCCGAGTCCATCGCGAAGGCGCACGGCCTGCGCGCCGAGGTGACCTATATCGACGGATATCCCATGACGGTCAACGATTCCCAGGAGACGGCCTTCGCCGCGGACACCATCCGGGACGTTCTGGGCGAACACCGGTTCCAGGATCTGGCCGACCCGTTGCCCGGCGGCGAGGACTTCTCCCGTGTCCTGCAACGCGTTCCGGGTGCCTTCGTGCTGATGGGTGCGGGCGACGGCACGACCGACAACCATTCGCCGCTGGCCGAGTTCGACGACTCGGTACTGGCGGACGGGGCCGCCGTTCTCGCCGAACTCGCCATGCGGAGACTGTCGTGTTCGTCATCGTCCTGATCGCGGCCGTGGTGATCACCGGCATCGTCCGGGGCTCCTCCCCGTGGGAAGGAGCCCGGACTGAACGTGGATCAGTGGTGCAGAGCCGCTTGCAGCACCAGGCGACGTTCGGCGGAGCCGATGATGGCGCGGGCGTGCGGGACCACGTCGGGGTTGACGGAGACCGACGTGATGCCGGCGCGGACCAGGTGCTCGGCGAACTCCGGCCGGTTGGACGGGGCCTGGCCGCACAGGGACGAGGTGATCCCGGCCTCCTCGCAGGCCTTGATGATGCGGGCGATGGTGTCCAGGACGGCCGGGTCGGACTCGTCGAACAGCTCCGCGCACGGCGTGGAGTCACGGTCCACGCCCAGAACCAGCTGGGTCAGGTCGTTGCTGCCGATGGAGACACCGTCGATGCCCATGGCCGCGTACTCGGGGATCCGGTACACCACCGAGGGGACCTCGGCCATGACCCAGCGCAGCAGGCCGCGCTGCCGGCCCAGCGGGCTGGCGTCGATCATCTCCAGGCAACGGGCCAGCTCCCACTTGGTCCGCACGAACGGGATCATGATGTGCAGGTTCGGCGTCTCCTCCCGGACGCGGGCCAGGGTCTGCAGTTCCAGGGCGAACAGGTCGGGCTCGCGGACGTACCGGTAGCAGCCGCGGTAGCCGATCATCGGGTTGTTCTCCGGTGGCTCGAACTCCGCGCCGCCGACCAGGTCGTGGAACTCGTTGGTGCGGAAGTCCATCGCGCGGTAGATCACCGGCCGTGGCATGAACGGCCGGGTGATCTTCAGCAGCGACGCGGCCATCGTGCTGACGAACTCCTCCGGGCCGCGGTCGGCGAGGAACCTGCGGGGGTGCATGCCGGCCAACGCCTCGGTCAGCATGAACTCCGCGCGCAGCAAGCCGACACCGTCCACGGGCAACATGGCGACTTCGGCCGCGTGGTCGGGCATGGCCAGGTTGACGTACAGCTTGGTGGCCAGCGGCTCGAACATCGGCATCGCCGCAGCCGCTGCGGTGACCTGTGCAGCGGGCTGCTTGACGGTTCCGGCCAGCACCCGGCCCTCGCGACCGTCCACAGTGACCTGTTGGCCGTCGTGCAACGTGGTCGTGGCGTTGCGGGTACCGACCACGCACGGCACGCCCAGCTCCCGCGCGACGATCGCCGCGTGGCAGGTCATGCCGCCCTCGTCGGTGACGACCGCGCCCGCGCGGCGCATCGTGGGCACCCAGTCGGGGTTGGTCATCTGGGCGACGAGGATGTCGCCGTCCTGTAGTTGCGCGCCGTCAGCGGGGGAGGACAGCACGCGGACCCGGCCGGAGGCGATACCCGGCGACGCGGCCAGGCCCTTGATCAGGACCTGCTCGCCCTCCGGCTCCAGGGTGGTGATCGGGCGGGACTGCACCAGCCACATCTCACCGTCCACAATGGCCCACTCGATGTCCTGCGGGGTGCCGTAGTGCTCCTCGACGCGGGCAGCCAGCCCCGCCAGCGCGCTGGCCTCGGCGTCGCTGAGCACCCGTCCGGCCGACTCCTCGCCGGTCAGCTCGATGTGCTGGTCGTTGCCGTCCGGGCCGCGGACGATCTTGTACTTCTGCACGCCGACCCGGGTGCTGATCACCGAGAGGTCCTTTTTGGACATGACATGCGTGTCCGGCTCGACCGCGCCGCTGACGACGACCTCGCCGAGCCCGCGGGCGGCCTCGATGACGATCCGGGACCGGTCACCGGTCGACGGGTCGGCGGTGAACATCACGCCGGACCGCTCGGACGGCACCATCTTCTGCACCACGACGGCGATCGCGGGCTCCTCGGTCAGGCCCTTCTCGGCCCGGTAGGCCAGCGAGCGCTGGCCGAACAACGAGGCCCAGCAGTCGACCAGGCGCTCCAGCAGCTGCTCGGGCCCGTTGACGTTGGTGTAGGTCTCGTTCATCCCGGCGAACGACGCGCCCGCGGTGTCCTCGGAAGTGGCCGAGGAACGCACCGCGACCGCGACGTTGTCACCCAGGCGCTTGTACTCCTGGGTGACCGCTGCCGCGACGTCCGGGTGCACACCGGCCTTGCGCACCAGCGCGCGCAACCGCTCGCTCGCCGAGGCCAGTTCCGCGGGCTGGGCCGCCAAGGGCAGCGCCTCGCGCACGGTCTCCTCGATCTCCGCGCGGATCCCGTTCTGCCGCATGGAGGTCAGGTAGGCCTCGGCGGCCACGACGAACCCGGGCGGCACCGGCAGCCCGGCGGAGGTCATCTCGCCGAGGTTGGCGCCCTTGCCCCCGGCGATGGGCGCGTCGTTCTTGCCGAGCGCGGCGAACTCGATCACGTAGTCGGACATGTCGTCTCCTCCGACGATCATTGCGGAAGGTGGTCGAAGATCTCGGTGAGCGGGCGTCGCGGCGTCGCGGGCAGCGGCTCCGCGTTGATGTGCGCCCAGCCGAGCCGCAGGATCATCTGCGGGTACAGCAGGTTGTCGAACACGGCGGTGCGCAGCTCGTCTCGGGCGCTGGGCACTTCCAGGCCCTGGGTGAGCGGGCAGGTCGCGAAACCGAACGACGTGGCCCACAACAGGACCGCGCTGGCCGCCTCGCCGGCCCGCAGCCTGGCGGTGAGGTCGTCAGTGGTCGTGCCCAGCACGAGCAGGGCGCCGGCGTCGGTGTCGGCGTAGGCCTCTTTCGGTTGCGCCAGGCCGGGAGTGCCGAAGTGCCGCATGGGCACGTCGCCGTATCCCTCGTAGATGAAGGGGGTCGACGCGGCAGGGACCCCCTCGGAGGACCCGGCGTGCCGGCCGCTCCACAGCGACAGCTCCGACTGGTAGTCCACATTGGACCGCTGCAGCCGGTCGGCCTCGGCCATCGCCGACACCAGCCGGTGCCGCAGGCCGGGATCGGCCGCCGTGCGCGCGACCGCGCCCTCCTTGAGCGCGTACTCACCGAGCTGGTCGAGCAGGGCGGCGGGGACCGGCCACGAGCTGTACAGGCGGCGGTCGGTGCGGCGCCGCGGAATGGCGGACACCAGCGGGATGTCGTCCGGGTCGGGGCGGCGTTCGAACACCTCGATGGCCGCCAGGTGCTCGGGTTCGTTCGGGTTGGGCACCCGGTGGACGATGGTTCCCCAGCCGAGCGCGGCCAGCGCCACCCGGAGGTGGTGCAGGGACGCGCCACAGCTGACCACCAGGTCGCGTCCGTCCGGGTCGATCGCCGTCAGATGGCGCGACCAGTCGGCATACAGATGAATCGAGCTGTCGCCGACACGCCAGCGCCACGGTTGGGAGTTGTGCACCGAAGGTGCGCGGATCGCGAGCGCGATCGCCGACCGCACGGTGTTCTCGTCGGGCAGGCCAGGCCTCATGCTGTGTCACCTCCAGTGAACTTGACTGCCTGGACGCTCGCACGCGGACCGGCCCGGCCGATTGGGCCGGAAGTCCCGCAGCGGCCCGGTCCCTGGGCCCTGCCTGTGCGGTGCCGGCGGGCAGACAGTGAACGCGGAGGTGTCCACCATGTCCGCTACGACCTACCCGGTCCGCCTGGACGGCAGGCCGGACGAGCAGCTGAGCCAGTGGCTCTGGCTGGTGAAATGGTTCCTGGTGATCCCGCACCTGGTGGTGCTGGCGTTTCTGTGGATCACGTTGTGGGTGCTGACCGTGTTCGCGTTCTTCGCGATCCTGATCACCGGGCGGTACCCGAGGAGTGTGTTCGACTTCAACGTCGGCGTGCTGCGGTGGACCTGGCGCGTGGGGTTCTACGCCTACGCGGCACTGGGAACGGACCGCTATCCGCCGTTCACCCTCGCGGAGCGCCCGGACTACCCGGCGACCCTGGAGATCGACTACCCGCAGCGGCTGTCGCGGGGACTGGTGCTGGTGAAGTGGTGGCTGCTGGCCATCCCGCACTACCTGGTCATCGGGTTCTTCCTCGGCGGCGCGGGGTTCGTGGGCTGGCGCTGGGGCGACACCACGTTCCTCGGCGGTAGCGGCCTCATCGCCGTGCTGGTGCTGATCGGCGCGGTCATCCTGCTGTTCACCGGCAGGTTCCCGCGCGGGATATCCGGGTTCGTGCTCGGCATGAACCGTTGGGTGGCCAGGGTCGGCGGCTATGCGCTGCTGATGACCGACCAGTACCCGCCGTTCCGGCTGGACAACGGTCCGGAGCCGGACGGCCCGGCCGAGCAGTCCGCACCGGACACGCAACCAGGCGCGCAGCGCAGTACGGCCGGGCGGGTCGCCGCGGTCGTGGCGGGCGCGCTGCTGATGCTCATCGGCCTCGGCGCCGCCGGGACCGGTGGAGTGGGGTTGTGGGCCTACCAGAACCGCCAGGATGCCAATGGCTACATCAATACCGATACGCAGCACTACAGCACCAGCGCGCAGGCGTTGCGGTTCGACGACGTCGACATCCGCTGGGCGCCCACCTGGCTGCTGGGCGATATCCGCGTGCATGCCACTTCCAGCAAGCCGGTGTTCCTCGGGATCGGCAACAGCGCCGACGTCGACCGGTACCTCGGCTACGACGGATACGGCCGGATGTACGGGATGATGAACGGGTTCCGTCCGTCCGTGTGGCGCGGTGATCCGCTTGGCTCACAACCTGTCTGGGTCGCGTCCGGGTCGGGCGAGCTGACCTGGCCGGTCCAAAGGGGACAGTGGACGCTCGTGGTGATGAACGCCGACCGCGGTGCCGGACTCGACGTCGAGCTCTCGGCCGGGGCCACCGTGCCGGGGCTGCTGCCGATCTCGATCGGTCTGCTGGCGTTCGGCGCGCTGGCGATCGCCGGGGGAGCGGGCCTGCAGTTCGCCGGGCTCAGGCGTCGTGTGGCCCGGTCCTGACGGGCCATTGGCCCCTATCGGGCGGCTCCGGCGATGACCGACAGTGAGAACCAGTTACCTGGAAGGGGTGAAAAAGCATGAGCGACAAGCCGATCGTCGTCGGTGTGGACGACTCCGACGCTGCCCACCGGGCACTGGCCTGGGCCCTGGACGAGGCGATCATCCGCAACTGCCCGGTGCACGCGGTCACCGTGTGGGCGGTCGACCCGGCCGCGGACTTCGTCTGGACGTCCAGCGACCAGATCCGGGAGATCTCCGCCGAGAAACTGGCGAGCACCGTGCGCGCGGCCGTTGAAGGCCGGACCACCGTGCCGGCGATCGTCGAGCAGGTCGTGGAAGGTCCCCCGGCCAAGGCCCTGGTCGAGGCCGCCGAGGACGCCTCGATGCTCGTGGTGGCGACCCATCGCGGCGAGCACCTCCGCAAGGCACTGCTGGGCTCGGTGAGCTCCGCGTGCGTGCGGCACTCGCATGTTCCGGTGGTCGTCATCCGGCCTGAGGTGGAAGAGGTCCACCATGCGGGCTCGTGACGTGATGACCAGGCCGGTGGTGACGGTGACACCGTCCACATCGGCCAAACAGGCCGCGGAACTGTTCGTGCGGCACGGTTTCACCGCCCTGCCGGTGGTCGACGACGATGGCGTGCTGGCCGGTGTGGTCACCGAGGCGGACATCCTCCGTGACCGCATCGGCCCGGATCCCCGCGCGCTGATCCACCCGGACTGGCCGGTCCGGCAAGCGGTGTCACCCGGCCTGACGGTGGATGCCGTGATGACGACAGATGTCATCACCCGCGGTCCGAACGCCGATGCGGCGGAACTGGCCAAAGTGATGCTCGAGCACCACCTGCGCGCCGTCCCGATCGTCGACCACGGCGTCGTGACCGGCATCGTCACGCGCCGGGACCTGCTGCGCACGATCGCGCGTGACGACGATGCCATCGCGACGGACGTCCGCCGTCACCTGGACCGGTGCTTCCGCAGAGGCGACTGGTCGGCGTCCGTTGACGGCGGCGTGGTCACCCTGACCGACGAGTACGGCGACGAGACCGACCAGCACATCGCGACGGTCGTCGCGAGTGCCGTGCCCGGTGTGGTGGATGTGCGGATCAGGACGTCTCAGCGTGGTATCAGGTCCTGACCGGGGTTGCCCACCAGGATGGTCGCCAGCCGGGACAGCTGGGAGCGTTGCGTGTCGGTGAGCGCCGAGGTCAGCGCGTGGATCCGGCGATGCACCTCGGCTTCGCACTCGCGGACCAGGTCATGTCCTTGGGGTGTCAGGGAAACCTGGGTGACCCGGCCGTCGTGGGGCGCAGGGCGGCGCTGGACCAGCCCGCGGCGCTCGGCCCGGCCGACCAGGCCGGTCATGCTGGACTTGTCCAGCTCCAGGTACCGGGCGAGCTCCAGCATCGCGGGCGTCCGGTCGCGCAGGATGCCGAACAGGCGCAGCTGGATGACCGACAGGCCGTGCTCGGCGGCGACCTTGCCCAGCTCGCCCTGCACCCGGAAGGACAGCTGGGCCAGGCCGTCCACGATGCCGAGATCCGGCGGGCGGTGAGCGGGCATGGGCTCATCCTAGGTCATCTAGTACGTGGCACAAACCAATTGACTTGGTACGTGGCACAAACTAATTTGGTTTGTGCCACGTACCATTCGAGGGGAGCCACCCATGCGCGCCGCCGTCGTCCGATCGTTCGGCAACCCGCCTCGCTACGAGGAATTCGCCGCACCCACGCCGGCAGAGGGACAGCTGTTAGTCGACGTACTTGCCGCCGGGCTGCACCCACGGGTGCGCTCTGGAGCCAACGGCACGCACTACACCAGCGACGATCGCCTGCCGCTCATCCCGGGTGTCGACGGCGTCGGCCGGTTGGCGGACGGGCGCCGCGTCTACTTCGTGGCCGATGATGACGCCCCCGGAACCATGGCCGAGCAGGCCGTGCTGGATCCCCGCAGATCCATCCCGTTGCCCGAGGGTGCGGACCCGGTGGTGATCGCCGCCGCGATGAACCCCGCGATGTCCTCCTGGGTGGCGCTGCGCCGCAGGATCACCTTCCAGCCCGGCCAAAGCGTGCTGATCCTCGGCGCGACCGGCAACGCCGGGCAGATGGCCGTGCAGATCGCCCGGCACCTTGGCGCCGCCGCCATCGTCGCGGCCGGCCGTGATCCGCAACGCCTGGACCTGTTGCCCGGTCTGGGCGCCACCACCGTCGTCTCGCTGGCCGACAACCCCGAGCGGCTCGGCGAAGCCGCCGCCGATGTCGACGTCGTGATCGACTACACCTGGGGCGAGCCCACTCAGCAGGCCATTCCAGCCGTGCTCACCCGCCGCGCCGACCGCGGCAAGCCGCTGGACTGGATCCAGATCGGGTCCATGGCCGGACAGGAGATCACCCTGCCCTCGTTCGTGCTGCGCGCGGCCAACCTGCGGATCATGGGCAGCGGACAGGGATCCGTCACGGCCGCCGGGATCCTCGCGGAACTGCCGTCACTCGTCGACCTGCTCGTGTCGGGCGCCCTCAGCGCCGACGCGCTGGCGGTGCCACTGGCCGACGTCGAACAAGCCTGGACCGCGCCTGTCAAACCCGGCCAGCGTGTCGTGCTCACCCCGCGGTGACGGTAAGAATGTCAGCGTGACCGACGAACCGCCGCGTGTGCTGGTGGTGGAGGACGACCCTGAGCTGGCCGGGATGCTGGAGCGCCTGCTGGCCGGTGAGGGGTACCGGGTCGAGATCGCCGCGGACGGACAGCAAGGCCTGCACCTGGGCCTGACCCGGACGTTCGACGTGATCGTCCTCGACCGGGGCCTGCCCGCGCTGGACGGCCTGGACCTGCTGACCCGGTTGCGCGGCCGGGGTGTAGGCACGCCCGCTCTGGTGTTGTCGGCGCTGGGTACCCCGGCCGACCGGGTCGCGGGGCTGGACGCGGGTGCCGAGGACTACCTGCCCAAACCGTTCGATGTGGACGAACTGCTCGCCCGGCTGCGGGCGTTGCGGCGCAGGCACCTGGACTCCTCGCGGGTGCTCCCGCTGCCCGGCGGCTCGCTCGACCTGGACACGAGGCAGGCGCAGATCGGTGAGTCCCCGGTCCGGTTGTCCGAACGGGAGTGCCTGCTGCTGGCGACGCTGGCGAAGCGGCCGAAGCAGGTCTTCACCCGGGACGACCTGCGGGCCATCGTGTTCGAGGACGCCGGACCGGACATTGTGGACACCTACGTGCATTACCTGCGCCGCAAGCTCGGCAAGAAGGTGGTGGCGACCGTGCACGGACGCGGCTACCAGCTGGGGTCGCGATCGTGAAACGCGCATCGTCCGCCGATGAGCAGACGATCCGCCGCGGCGCGATGCGGATCGGGCTGCAGACGGTGGCCGCTGTCGGCCTGACCGTGGTCCTGCTGACCGCGGTGGGTGTTCTGGTGGTGCTCACGAGTCAGCGCAGCGCCGAGACGGACATGATCAACGCGGCCCTCGACCGTGCCGACGACGTCGATGACCCACCGGCCGGGATGTGGCTGGTGATCCAGCGCGCCGGGCAGCTGTCGGCGAGCCCCGGACTGCCGCAAGGGTTCCCGGACCAGGAGGAACTCCGGCTCGTCACCACCGAACGATCGGCCCGCACGGTGGATGTCGAGGCCGATGGCACCGAATACCGGGTGAGCACCCGCTTGTACGGCCCGGACGGGGTGATCCAGGGCGTGGTCGACCTGACCGCTGACCACGAGCAGCGCACCCGGCTGGTCGGCGCCTTCCTGGCGACCGGACTCGCCGGCCTGGTCCTCGCCGGGGTGATCGGCCTCTGGCTGGCCCGCCGCGCGATGGCGCCCATGGCGGCGGCTTTGGCGTTGCAGCGCAGGTTCGTCGCCGACGCGGGGCACGAGCTGCGAACCCCGTTGACGCTGTTGAGTACCCGGGCCCAGTTGCTGCGACGATCTCTGCCGGACTCTGCGCGGTCCGATGTGGACAGTCTGGTGCGGGATACCCACCGGCTGGCAGGCATCCTGGACGACCTGCTGCTCACCGCCGATCGCTCGTTGCCGCGCGAGCGGGTGGAGGTCGGCGAACTCGTCTGGGACATCGTGGACAGTGCGCAAGCCTCGGCGGACGAGCAGAACGTGTCGATCACGGTCGACGACACCGGTTCGTTCGCGATGTCCGGCGCGCCGATGAGCCTCCGCCGGGCGCTCAACGCCTTGCTGGACAACGCCGTCCGGCACGCCGCCGGGCAGGTTCGGGTGACCGTCGGCCGGGACGGCAGATCCGGGTTCGTGGACGTGACCGACGACGGCCCCGGCCTGGACCCGGAGATCCGCTCGACCTTGTTCACCCGGTTCGCCACCACTCCCGCCGACGGCGCCCGGGGCGGTCCCCGGCGGTACGGCCTGGGCCTCGCTCTGGTAAGCGAGATCGCGGCCCAGCATGGCGGTTCGATCGAGGTGAACGAAGACCAAGGCACCACCTTCCGGCTGCGGCTGCCCGCCGACTTCGAGGGGAGACAACGGTGAGCGCACGATCCGACATGGTGAACGCGTGGCTGGACCAGCGGGCGGACGAGATGGTGGACTTCCTCGCCCGCCTGGTCGCCGAGCCCACCGAGAACCCGCCCGGGACGGGACTCGGCCGGTGCGCGCGGCTGCTGGCCGAGCAGCTGCGCCGGCTGGACCTCGACCCGGAGCTGATCGCTATCACCGGCGCGCACACCCTGGACGACCCGTACATCGTGCGAGGCAGCGCTGGGACGGGTCCGAAGCTGGTGTACTTCCACGGCCACTACGACGTGGTGCCGGTTCAGGACCGCGAGCAGTTCACCATGCGGCGTGAAGGCGGCCGGTTGATCGGCCGCGGAACGGCCGACATGAAGGGCGGCATCGTCAGCATGCTCTACGGTGCGGCCGCAGCACAGAAGCTGGGCCTGCTCGGTGACGGCCGGATCGTGATCCACCTCGTCCCGGACGAGGAGACCGGCAGCGTCGTCGGCGCCGGGCATCTGCGGGAGCACAACCTGATCGACCCGTCGGCTCTGGCGATGGTGACCGGCGAACCCAGCGGCAGCAGCATCTGGAACGCCGCACGGGGTGCCATCAGCCTCAAGATCGGCTTCGAGGGCCGGGAGGCGCACGTCGGGCAGGCCGCGTTCGGCATCAACACCTTCGTGCACATGGTTCACGTTGCCCGGCCGTTGCTGGCCTATGCCGAGGAGATGGCTGCGCGGGCGACCGGGTATCCGATGAACCCCGCCGACCCGGCCGGGTCGATGGTCGTCGTCGGCGGGCTCTGCGGTGGTGGGTCGAACTTCAACGTCGTGCCCGCCGACGCGTGGTTCACCGTCGACAGCCGGTTCAACCCCGAGGAGGACCTGGACGCCGAACTGGACCGGATGACCGCGATCATCCGCGAAGCCGCCGCCGAGGTGGACGCGAAGGTCACCATCGAGGTCACCCAGTTCCAGCCGCCCGCCGGGACCCCGGCCGGCCGTCCGGCAGGCGCCGCGTTGGCGCGCTGCGCCGAGGAGGTCCGCGGTGAGCCCGCCGCCTTCGAGATGTGCGGCGGGATCCTGGAGAACCGCTGGTACGACCAGCTCGGCATCCCCTCGTTCGGGTTCGGCGCCGGCCGTCTGGATGTCTCCCACGGCCCGCACGAGCACGTCGAGGAACGGGAGCTGTTCCGGGTCGCGGCTGTCTATGCCCTCTACGCCAACGAAATCCTCGGCTGACCCGGCTCTAAGAATCTTCCCAGAACCGTTCGCGAAGATCGAGTTATGCCCGTTTTCATCTCCGGACTGCCACTGCACGTGCTGGTCGTGCATCTGGTCGTGGTCCTCGCACCGTTGTCCGTGCTCGGGGCGATCCTCGTCGCCGTGTGGCCCACGGTCCGACGCCGCTTTGGCTGGCTGGTCGTCGGCGTCACCGCGGTGGCGACGGTCGCCATCCCGATCGCCACCGGCAGCGGGGAGGATCTGCGGGATCGCCTGGCCTCCACCGATCTGATCCGCACCCATGCCCAGCTGGGCGACGAGTTGCTCGTCTTCATGGCCGGGCTGCTGGTGTTCGTGACCGCCCGGGTCTGGGTCGAGCACCGCAAACCCAACGTTCCCAAGCTGATCACGACAGGGCTGGCCGTGCTGACGATCGCGTTCGCCGGGGTGTCCGCCGTTCAGGTCGTCCGCATCGGTGACTCGGGCGCCCGGGCGGCGTGGGCCTCGGTGCCGTACACCGCGCCGCAGCCGCACGGCCGTCGCTGAGCGTGTCCCCAGGGCCACTCTGGGGATGAGCCGTAACGTGCGCTCTGAGCAGGGCGAACAAGAGGCCATGAGAATCATGGTGGCGGTCCTGGCCGGTCTGCTGGTGCTGGCCGGTTGTTCGTCCACTGTGGCTGGTACGGCCTCGGTGGGCACTGCTCCGGCCAGTACGCGCACGCCGACGACGACCTCCGCCCCGACCACGACCACGGCGAAGACGGCACCAACGTCGACCCAGGCGAAGCCCTCGCTGGACCCGCCGCCGACGTCGATCGACGAGTCCGCCCAGCTGCAGTACTGCGACCAGCGGATCACCGGGGCCTTGGGCAAGCCGATGAACGTCGTCGTGGTCGAGACACCGGCCGGCCGGATCACCTGCGACCAGGCCGGCGCGGTGCTGGTCGACTACTACACCCAGCGGCCCGACCCGAAGCCCGGTTCGGAGCCGGCCGAGGTGGCCGGCTTCTCCTGCAACCAGGTTCCCGAACCGGACTTCCCGCAGGTCATCTGCGCCGACGGGGCCTCGCTGTTCTACTCGATGTGGCCCCAGGGCGGCTGACGCTTCACGCCGCCGGGGTGGTCAGCTCTTGCTTGTGCCCGTTGAGCGACGGTTCGGTCGCCGGGACCGTGCGCTCGAAGAACCGGAGCAGCTCGACCGGGAACGGCATGACGAGCGTGCTGTTCTTCTCGGCCGCGACGTCGACCACGGTCTGCAGCAGGCGCAGTTGCAGTGCGCTCGGCGTGCTCGCCATCCGCTCAGCGGCTTGGGCCAGGCGATCGGAGGCCTGGTACTCGCCGTCGGCGGCGATGACCCGCGCCCGGCGCTCGCGCTCGGCTTCGGCCTGCCGGGACATGGACCGCTTCATCCCGTCCGGCAGGGCGACGTCCTTGACCTCGACCCGTTCGATCCGCAGGCCCCATGGCTCCTCGGTCGGCGCGTCGATGACCGTCTTGAGCTCGTCGTTGATCTCCTTGCGGTCCGACAGCAGCGTGTCCAGGTCGAACTCGCCGATCACCGACCGCAGCGAGGTCTGGGCGACCTGCATGACCGCCCTCGGGTAGTTCTCCACCTTGATGATGGCCTTGACCGGGTCCACGACCCGGAAGTAGACGACCGCGTCGACGGTCAGGGTGACGTTGTCCTTCGTGATCGCGCCCTGGGCCGGGACGCTCAGCACGACGGTCCGCAGGGAGACGCGTTCCATGCGGTCGACGAACGGGATGATGAACCGCAGTCCGGGCTGCCGGATCGACGGCAGCAGCCGGCCGAACCGGAACACCAGGCCCTGCTCGTACTGCTGGACCAGGCGCAGGGACGCGGCCAGCAACGTCAGCAGCAGCGCTGCGGCCACAGCGAGAATCGTGATGAGCATGATGAATCACCTTCCACCGCGAGGTTATGACCGGCCGCGGCGCCCGGAAGGGGCCCAACGGACCGCCGCGGCCGGGCTTCCGGCCCGAACCGGAAGCGTCAGGCGGCCACCGGGAGCAGGATCTCGGTGAGGTACTCCTGTGGCTCGCGGCCGGCCTCAGGGCCGGCCAGGTACACCTCGGTCGGCGGGCCGCTGACGTGGTAGCCGTTGCTGGCGGCCCAGTCCGCCACCGCGCGGTGCGCCTCGCCGATCTGCTCGTACGGCCCGCGATGGATCGTGCGCGCCAGCTGGCACCCGGCCCGGTGGTAGACACCCTTGGCGTCCATGACTCGTCCGGTCACCGGCAGTTCGACTGCGATCCGCAACGGCGTGGATGTCACCTCGTTGAGATAACTCACCTCTGGCGGCCCGGCCGAGCGCAGCCCCGAACCGGTCGCCTGTGCCAGCAGCTGCTGGATGGCCGTGCCGACCGCGCTGCCCAGTCCGCTGAGTGAAGTGCTCGCTTCGACGTGGAGAACCTCGTCACCAGGCCGCCGCACCAACTCGATCCGATAGTCCATTGCCTTACTCCTCACAGCGGTAGTCCTGTGTGGTTCCAGCGTTGATCGCGACGGGCGACGGCCCTAGAGTCGAACGGCCTGCCGGCCGGTACTCCTTTGGCCGGGCCGGCCATCCCCGACGGGAAAGACGGGCAGGCCTGGGAACTCCGCGGGCCGGTGGCTGACGACGATCGTCGGCTTCGCCTTCGTGGCAACGAGAATGTCGCGAGCCAACGCGTGGGCGGTGGGTTCGTCGAGGTGGGCGGTGGGCTCGTCGAGCAGCAGGATCGGCCGGTCCGAGAGCAGCGCGCGGGCCACCGCGAGGCGTTGGCGTTCGCCGCCGGAGATCGGGGTGCCGTGGGTGCCGAGGCGGACGTCCAGTGCGGTCGTCCAGTGGCCGAGCTGGGCGCGGGTGAGGGCGTCCTGGAGCTCGGCGGTGGTGGCGTCCGGCTTGGCCAGGCGCAGGTTCTCCGCGAGCGTGCTGTCGAAGACATGTGCGTCCGGGCCGCACCAGGCGAGCTGAGCGCGCACTGAGTCGCTGGTGTACAGCCGGGTGTCGGCGTGATCCAGCAGGACGTGCCCGCCGGATGGGTCCAGGTAGCGCATGAGCGCGGCGATGAGCGTGCTCTTGCCCGCTCCGGACGGACCGGTGACCAGGACCTGTTGCCCAGGGCCGAGTCCGAGGTCGACGTCGTGCACCGCGTCGGTGTCCGCGCCTGGCCAGCGGACGGAGAGCTGTTGGGTGACAAGGGAGTCCGCGCAGGGCGCTTGGTGTTCGGCGGCCGGTTCGGACTGCGGGGTCGGGGTCTGGTCCAGCTCGGCGAGGCGGCGGGCGGCGTGACCTGCGCCGAGCAGTCGCTGTGCGGCCTCGGGCAGGCCCGCGACGACCTCGGCGATCGCCAGTGGAGTCAGCGCCAGGACGGCCAGGGCAGGCCCGGAGACCGACGCGAGAACGCCGAGCACCAGGCAGGCGACAGAGGTCAGCCCGACACCGAGGACGGC
>CBIMJO010000014.1:0-21129 GCA_966244135.1 uncultured Actinocrispum sp.
GCGCCGCTGACCCAGACGCTCACCACCCAGCAGGCCGCGGAGTTACTGGGCGTCAGCCGCCCCACCGTGGTGAAACTGCTCGACGAGAACAAGATCCCGTTCGAGCGCGCGGGCACACACCGCCGGATCCTGCTGAGGGATCTGCTGGACTACCGCGAGCAGCGGCGCGCCGAGCAGTACGCGGCTCTCGAGGCCACCTCCGTCGACCTCGACGACGAGGAAGACCTGGACACCACGTTGGAGCGGCTGCGGGAGGCCCGCCGGACCATCGCCAGGCGCCGCCGAGACCACCCGGGCTCCGCCACACAGGAGACCTGATTGTTCTCGGCGCTGCTTGACACCTGCGTCCTCTGGCCGAGTCTGCAGCGCGATTTCCTGCTGTCACTGGCGGTCGAGGGCATGTACCGACCATTGTGGAATTCCGAGATCCTGGCCGAACTGCAGTACGAGGAGACCGCCAAGCTGATCGCCCGCGGTGAAGACGAAGACAAGGCCGCTGTCCGTGCCGCCCACCTGATCGATCGGATGGAAAGGACTCGAAGGGACCTACGGGCTGCCAGACCCTGACGACGAGCATGTGGTCGCCGCAGCGGTTGTCGGTGGCGCGGGGGCGATTGTCACGCACAATGCGAAGGACTTCCCGGAATCCAGGCTCCCCAACGGCATTGCGGTGCTGCATCCCAAGGTGTTCGCGGCGAACACCGTTGCGCTCAGCCCCGAACGCGGTCTCGCGGCAGTGGAAGCCATCGCGTGCCGGTCAGGGCGAACCGGTCGAACGTTGAACGTTGACGACATCCTCGACAAGCTTGTCCAGCGATACGGACTTGATCAGGCGGTGGCGTTGATCCGGCGAGTGCCGGGTTAGTGGCCGCCGGGATGGCGGCCACTGACCCGGTTCGGTCAAGACCCTGAGCCTCTTCGGTAGATGAAGCCGTCTGCCTGAGGCATTCGCAGGCGTTGGGAGGCAACCGCTAGCACCACCAACGTGACGAAGTGCGGGGCGTAGGGGGTGAGGTCGCGGGGGAGTTCGTCGACGCTGTAGTAGATGGCGTAGAGGGCACCGGCGGCCAGGACGGCGAAGCCCGCGGCGAACCACTTGCGGCGCACCAACTGCACCACGACGACGATCACGAGCAACAGCACCGCCGCGTACAACAAGGCGAGGACTGCAGGGCCACGGCCGGAGAGCTGCAGGCCGTCCGTGTAACCGAACAGCGCCGAGCCCGCCAAAAGCCCGCCGGGGCGCCAGTTGCCGAAGATCATCGCGGCCAGGCCGATGTAGCCTCGGCCGTTTGTCTGGTTCTCCAGGTAGTCCGCGCCGTCCTTCAGCAGGACCAGGGACGCTCCACCCATGCCTGCCAGGGCGCCGGAGATCAGCACGGCGACGTATTTGTAGCCGTACACGTTGACGCCCAACGACTCCGCGGCCACTGGGTTCTCACCGCACGACCGCAGGCGCAGGCCGAAGCGGGTCCGCCACAGGATCAGGTAGCTCGCCGGGACCAGCAGGATGGTGATCATCGTCAGCGGCGCCACCTGGGTCACCAGCCCACGGACCAGACCGGCCACATCCGACAGCACCACCCGCTGCTGGCTTTCCAGGTCCGCCAGCCAGTCCGTCAGGCCGCTCGCCGAGTAGGTGTCGAACTTCGGCACCACCGGGGACATCCGGGGGTTGCCGGAGATCGGCTGGAAGATCAGGTGCGCCAGGTACTTCGCGACACCCAGGCCCAGCAGGTTGATCGCCACACCGGAGACGATGTGGTTCACGCCGAACGTCACCGTGGCGATCGCGTGCAGCAACGCGCCCAGGGCGCCCATGACGCAGGCCGAGATCAGGCCCACCCAGGGACCGCCGTAGTAGCTTCCCCATGCGGCGCCCCAGGTTCCGAGGATCATCATGCCCTCGAGACCGATGTTCACCACACCCGCGCGCTCGGACCACAGACCGCCCAACGCCGCCAGCAAGATCGGCAACGCCAGCCGGAGTGCGGTCTGAGCCGTGGTGGACGAGGTGAGGTCGGTGTTGCCGGTCAGGTACGAAGCCGTTGACAGCACGGCGATCGCGCCGACCGCCCACAGCACACCCCTGAGCCAGCCGGGGAAACGACGGCGCTTGGGGGGCACCGCCATGGTCACCGGGCCGGTGACTGTCGTCGGAGCAGCCATCAGGACGCACCTCCCGCCGCGAGCTGGCGGCCGACCCGCCGTTGCTCCGCGGCCAGCTCGAACCGGCGCACGATCTCGTACGCGATGACCACCGAGAGCACGATCGCACCCTGCATGATCGTGGTGATCTCCTGCGGCACACCGACGTTGTCCAACGCCACCGCGGACTTGTCCAGGAACGCCCACAGCAGCGCGCCCAGGGCGATCCCGCCCGGGTGGTTGCGGCCGAGCAGCGCCACCGCGATGCCGACGAACCCATAGCCCGCGGGGGATGTCTGCAGGTACTCGTGGTCGCGCCCAAGCAGTTCGGGCAGACCAGCCAGACCCGCGACCGCGCCGGACAGCAGCATCGCGGTCATGATCATCTTGCGGGCGTCCACACCACCCGCGGTCGCGGCGGTCGGCGACTCACCGGTCGCCTTGAGCTCGAAGCCGAACCGGGTCCGGTTCAGCAGCACCCAGTACCCGAAACCGACCAGGGCCGCGATGAACACGAACCCGAACAGCTCCCCGCTGCCGACCGGGATCCCGGGCACCCAGCCGGACGGCTCGATGGTCTTCGTCGCGATGTTGTTGCCCACCTGGACACCGAAGGCATCCGTGCCCGCGAGGTACGCGATCAGGCCGATCGCGATGGCGTTCAACATGATCGTCGAGATGACCTCGCTGACGCCCCGATACACCTTGAGCAGCGCGGGAACCAGCGCGTACGCCGCGCCGGACACCGTCGCCACCAGGATGATGAAGATGACGTGCAGCACAGGCGGCAGCACGATCTCGCCACCGGCGATCGCGGCCACCACGGCGGCGAACCGGTACTGGCCCTCGACACCGATGTTGAACAGGTTCATCTGGAAGCCGATGGCCACCGCGAGACCCGCCAGGTAGTACACCGATCCGCTGTTGATGGTGTCCACAAAGGTCGTTCCGCGGCCCAGCTGGCCGATCATCGCGCCGAACGCGTCGAGCGGGTTGTCGCCCGAGATGACCAGCGCGATGGTGCACAGCAGCACCGAGAACACGATCGCCAGGACCGGCGGCAGCAGCTTGCCGCGCAGGGACGACTTCACGACTGCGCCTCCCTTGCCGCGCCGGTCATCGCGCTGCCGAGGTCCTCCGGGGTCACCGTGGACGGGTCCTCTTCGGACACCAGCCGGCCACGCAGCATCACCACGATCCGGTCCGACAGGCCGATCAGCTCGTCCAGGTCCGCCGACACCAGCAGCACCGCGAGCCCGTCGGCCCGCGCCTGGCGGATCTGCTCCCAGATCAACGCCTGCGCGCCGACATCCACCCCTCGCGTGGGATGCGACGCGATCAACAGCACCGGGCTGCCGGACAGCTCCCGGCCGACAACGAGTTTCTGCTGGTTCCCGCCGGACAACGCGGCCGCGGGCACCTCGATGCCCGGCGTGCGCACGTCGTACTGCTCGACGATCCGGCGAGTGTCCTTCTTGGCCCCGGCGATGTTCAGCCACTGTCCGCTGGAGACCGGTTCACGGGTCTGGTAGCCGAGCATCCGGTTGGCCCACAACGGTTGTGTCAGCAGCAGGCTGTGCCGGGTGCGGTCCTCGGCGATGTAGCCGATCCCCGCCTCGCGCCGCGCCAGGGTGCCGGCCTTGGTGATGTCCACGCCGTTCAACGTGACCGTGCCGCTGGTTCCCTTGCGCATCCCCATGATCGTCTCGACCAGCTCGGTCTGCCCGTTGCCCTCGACGCCGGCGATGCCGAGCACCTCACCGGAATGCACCACCAGATCGATGTCGTCCAGAATCGCCCGGGCGGAGCCGGCCTCGTGCAACACCAGCTTGGACACGGTCAGCACGGGCTTGTCGGTGACGGTGGACTCGCGGGTCTCCGGGCTGGGCAGCTCGCTGCCGACCATCATCTCGGCCAGCTGCCGGGAGCTGATCGTCTTGGGGTCGGCCGAGCCGACCGTGGTGCCGCGGCGGATCACGGTGACCGAGTCGGCGATCGCGCGCACCTCGTCCAGCTTGTGCGAGATGAAGATGAAGGTGAACCCGTCGTCGCGCATCTGCCGCACGGTGTCGAACAGGTCGTCGACCTCCTGCGGCACCAGCACGGCGGTCGGCTCGTCGAGAATCACGATCCGGGCGCCGCGGTAGAGCACCTTGATGATCTCCACGCGCTGCCGGTCGGCGACACCCAGATACTCCAGCGGACCGTCGAGGTCCGTCTTCAGCCCGGTTGCCTCACTGAGCTTCGCGACCTCGGCCTTGGCCTTGCGGCCGGTGCCGTGCAGGCCCTCCGCGCCGAGCACCACGTTCTCCAGCACGGTCAGGTTGTCGGCGAGCATGAAGTGCTGGTGCACCATGCCGATGCCGACCTTGATCGCGTCGGACGGGTTGCGGAAGTGCACCTGCCGGCCGTTGACCTCGATGGTGCCCTCGTCGGGCTGCTGCATCCCGTACAGGATCTTCATCAAGGTGGACTTGCCCGCGCCGTTCTCCCCGCAGACCGCGTGCACCTCACCCTTGCGCACCACGAGGTCGACGTCGCTGTTGGCGACCACCCCCGGGAAGCGTTTGGTGATGCCCTTCAGCACGACGGCCGGCTCTCCTGCCACTGTTGTGGTCATGGTGTACCAGCTCCCTGAACCGGGGCCGGGGCCCGGAAGTAGTCACTCCCGGGCCCCGGTACTGCCTTTGGCGAAGGTTACTTGTCGGCGACGGTGATCTTGCCGTCGACGATCTGCTGCTTGTACGCCTCGAGCACCGACTTGATGTCGTCGATCTTGCCGCCGGACGTCGCGTAGCCGACGCCGTCCGCCTTCAGGTCGAACCGCTTGGGCAGCGTGTCCACCTTGTTGCCCGCCACGGCCTGGATGTAGTCGAACACCGCCACGTCGACCCGCTTGAGCATGGACGAGATGATCACGTCCTTGGAGTCGGCCACGGTGGCCTGGTTGTACTGGTCCGAGTCGACCCCGATGGCCAGCACGTTCTTCGACTTGGCCGCCTGGAAGACACCCTTTCCGGAGGCACCGGCGGCCTGGTAGACCACGTCCGCGCCGCGGCCGATCTCACCGGCGGCCACGGTGTTGCCCTTGGCCGGGTCCTGGAAGCCGCTGAAGTCACCGGCCGGGGTGATGTACTCGGACTCGATCTTCGCGTCCGGAGCGGCGGCCTTGACGCCCTGCTTGAAGCCCGCCTCGAACTTCTGGATCAGCGGCACGTTCACGCCGCCGACGAAGCCGACGTGGCAGCCCTTGCTCTTGTACGCCGCGGCGACACCGACCAGGAACGAGCCCTGCTCCTCGGCGAACACCAGCGGGGTCACGTTCGGCAGCTTGATGGTGTCATCGTCGACGACCGCGAACTTGACGTTCGGGTACTGCTTGGCGATCGCCTCGACCGACTTGGCGTAGGCGAAGCCCACCGCCACGATCGGGTTGTAGCCCCCGTCGGCCAGCTGGCGCAGACGGCTCTGCTTGGCGTCCTCCGACTCGTTCGGTGCCGCGGTCAGCTCCTTGACGTCCTTGACGCCCATGTCCGACTTGGCCTTGTCCAGACCGGCCGCGGCGGCATCGTTGAACGACGCGTCGCCGCGCCCGCCGATGTCGTAGGCGAGGCCGACCTTGAGCGCGCTGGCGTCCACCTTCCCGGTGGAGGCACTGCTGGCGGTGCTGCTGCCACCGGATGCCTGTGGCACGGGGCTGGTCTTGCACCCGGCACTTGCCGAGCTCGACTGACCTCCGCCGGCCGGTGGCGCGCTGTTGCCGCCACCCGAGTCCTTGGCGCAACCGGCCAGCGCAAGGGCACCGGTCAAGGCGACGGCCGCCAACGTGGTAACGCGCGATCGACGCACGACTTACTCCCTCCCCGCTCCAAGAGCAGCGACGACCCGGCATTGGGTGCCGGGCATTGGGCGAATTGGCGAACCGTACCCGCCCGTAGGACGCCCTCAGCACAGCACCGGCCCGGCGTAACCTAATCGTTTGCCGTTCATGCCACCTTCGACGCCAACCACTCACGGTGCGTGATCATCAGGCGGTATATCTACCTACTTGGGCATCTTGGCCTGTTCGACCAGGGCGAGGCCCTCGTCGCAGATCCGTTCGGCGAGGTCGTAGTCGTCGTCGGTGCGGGCGGTGGCCAGCATGGTTCCGGCGATCACCCAGCGTTCACGGGCGCGGTCCAGCAGACAGTCCATGACCGGATCTCCGGTCGGGATCAGCGTCCGGACGTAGCCGCCGAGCTGGTCGTGGCGGGACCGGGCCGAGCCGTCCGCGCGCAGCCGGCGGCGCCCGTAGAACGCCGGCACCATCGCCCCCGCCGCCAGCACGAGTACCGCGCCGACGATCCACACCCACGCCATAACCGATTCAGCCCCGCCCTCGCGACTTACTTCAAGTCGTGCAACGCAGGGGCGGGCACCGGGATACGAACAATCACTCGCGCTGGCTCTCCGGACTCGTGGCCTTGACTTCGCGGGCGAGCCTATGGGGTCGGCACGCGAGCGAAAACTGGATCATTCGGGTCGAATATCGGTTCGCATAGCCGTGGGCTACCGACACGATGGCATCAGGGAATTGCCTGCACACGCCCGGGATTTTCGCCATCCACTGTGATCAGTGGCACTGCCCGTGCAGGCCGGATGTTCGCTCTGTCACAGAGGCCAACCGCCGGTTGGGCCGTCGCGGGTTTGTCGGACTAGCATCCCGAAAGTGTCGAAAGGCCCGGCGGTGTTCGTTTGTCCCAGGTGGACTGCCAGGCCATTGAACGTCTTGGAGGCCTGAGAACCCATGTCCGCCGAAGCAGCCGAGGCGGCCCGGCCGGCCCGGCGCGGAACCCTCTATCGCGGCGACCCTGGCATGTGGTCGTGGGTCGCGCACCGCATCACCGGTGTGCTCACCTTCTTCTTCCTGTTCGCCCACGTGCTGGACACCGCGCTGGTGCGGGTCTCGCCGGAGGCCTACAACGAGGTCATCGAGACCTACAAGACGCCGCTGGTGAACCTGCTCGAGGTCGGGCTGGTCGGCGCGGTGCTGTTCCACGCGCTCAACGGGATCCGCGTGATGCTGGTGGACTTCTGGGCCAAGGGCCCGCGCTACCAGCGCCAGATGCTGTGGGGCATCCTCGCGGTCTGGGTCGTGGTGATGGTCCCCGGCGTGTACTTCATGCTGCAGCGCACGGTCACCGACCTGTTCGGAGGCCAGTGATGACCCTCGCCCTCGACAAGCCCCGCTCGCCCCGCCGCCCGGCGGCCCGGCGCAGCAACCTGGAGCTGGCCAGCTGGCTGTTCATGCGGATCTCCGGGCTGGCCCTGGTCATCCTCGTGCTGGGGCACCTGCTGATCATGAACATCCTCGACGGCGGCGTGCACCGGATCAACTGGGGTTTCGTGGCCGGCCGGTGGTCCTCGCCGTTCTGGCAGTTCTGGGACCTGTCGATGTTGTGGCTGGCCGAGATCCACGGCGGCAACGGGCTGCGCACGATCATCAACGACTACGCCCGCAAGGACGCCACCCGGTTCTGGCTGAAGATCCTGCTGTACGTCTCGATGGTGCTGATCCTCGCGCTCGGCACGTTCGTGATCTTCACGTTCGACCCGAACATGGACGCCTGACCCACCACATTCTTTGTAGGAAGCGGTTTTCCCATGCAGTTCCACAAGTACGACGTGGTGATCGTCGGCGCTGGGGGCGCCGGTATGCGTGCCGCGATCGAGTCCGGCCAGCGCGCCCGCACCGCGGTGCTGACCAAGCTGTACCCGACCCGTTCGCACACCGGCGCGGCGCAGGGCGGGATGTGCGCGGCGCTGGCGAACGTCGAAGAGGACAACTGGGAGTGGCACACCTTCGACACCATCAAGGGCGGCGACTACCTGGTCGACCAGGACGCGGCGGAGATCATGGCCAAGGAGGCCATCGACGCGGTGCTGGACCTGGAGAAGATGGGCCTGCCGTTCAACCGCACGCCGGAGGGCAAGATCGACCAGCGGCGGTTCGGCGGCCACACACGCAACCACGGTGAGGCCGCGGTCCGCCGCGCCTGCTACGCCGCGGACCGCACCGGCCACATGATCCTGCAGACGCTGTACCAGAACTGCGTCCGGCACGGCATCGAGTTCTTCAACGAGTTCTACGTCCTGGACATCTGCCTGACGCCGGACGCGAACGGCGACCCGGTGTGCACCGGCGCGATCGCCTACGAGCTGGCGACCGGCGAGATCCATGTGTTCCAGGCGAAGTCGGTCGTGTTCGCGACCGGCGGGTTCGGCAAGGTCTTCAAGACCACCTCGAACGCGCATACGCTGACCGGCGACGGCATGGGCATCATCTTCCGCAAGGGCCTTCCCTTGGAGGACATGGAGTTCTACCAGTTCCACCCAACAGGCCTGGCGGGACTGGGGATTCTGCTCACGGAGGGCGCCCGCGGCGAGGGCGCGATCCTGCGCAACGCCTCCGGTGAACGGTTCATGGAGCGCTACGCCCCGACCATCAAGGACCTCGCGCCGCGCGACATCGTCGCCCGGTCGATGGCCCTGGAGGTGCTGGAGGGCCGCGGCGCCGGGCCGAACAAGGACTACGTGCTGCTGGACTGCACGCACCTGGGCGCCGAGGTGCTGGAGACGAAACTGCCGGACATCACCGAGTTCGCCCGCACGTACCTCGCGGTGGACCCGGTGAAGGAGCCGGTGCCGGTGTACCCGACCGCGCACTACGCGATGGGCGGCATCCCGACCAACATCCACGCGGAAGTGTTGCGGGACAACGATCACGTGATCCCTGGCCTGTACGCGGCCGGCGAGTGCGCGTGCGTGTCGGTGCACGGCGCGAACCGGCTGGGCACGAACTCGTTGCTGGACATCAACGTCTTCGGCCGGCGCGCGGGCATCACCGCCGCGGAGTACGCGGTCGCGCACGATTTCGTTGACCTGCCTTCGACTCCGGCCCAGTTCGTCGAGGACCAGCTGGCGCTGATCCTGTCCGAGCACGGCCGGGAGCGCGTGGCGGACATCCGCACCGAGCTGCAGGCCACAATGGACGCCAACGCGTCGGTGTACCGCACTGAGGACACCTTGAAGCAGGCGCTGCACGACGTGCAGGCGCTGAAGTCCCGGTACGCGCACATCACCGTGCAGGACAAGGGAAAGCGGTACAACACCGACCTGCTCGAGGCGATCGAGCTGGGCTTCCTGCTCGAGCTGGCCGAGGTGCTGGTCGTGGGTGCGTTGAACCGCAAGGAGTCCCGCGGCGGGCACGCCCGCGAGGACTACCCGCACCGGGACGACACGAACTACATGCGTCACACCATGGCGTACAAGCAGGGCTCGTCGCTGACCGCGGACATCTCGCTGGAGTACAAGCCCGTCACCTTTACCCGGTACAAGCCGATGGAGCGCAAGTACTGATGACCGAAGATCTGCTTGCAGGGTCGAGCATTGGCGCAGCGACAGGTGAGGCCGGCTCCCGCGGCGACGCTCCCCCGGTGCCGGACGGCGCGATCACCGTCACGCTGAAGATCCTGCGGTACAACCCGGAGTTCGACGACGAGCCGCATTGGGAGGAGTTCGACGTTCCCGCGCTGCCTACCGACCGCGTGCTGAACCTGCTGCACTACGTGAAGTGGTACCTGGACGGGACTTTGACGTTCCGCCGGTCCTGCGCGCACGGGGTCTGCGGCTCGGACGCCGTGCAGATCAACGGCGTGAACCGGCTGGCCTGCAAGGTCCTGGTGAAGGACCTGCTGGCACGCAAGGGAAAGCCGACCACCATCACGGTGGCCCCGATCAAGGGCCTGGTGGCGCGCAAGGACCTGCTGGTCGACATGGAGCCGTTCTTCGAGGCCTTCCGCGCGGTGAAGCCCTACCTGATCACCTACGGCAACGAGCCCACCCGCGAACGCATCCAGTCGGCCGCCGACCGCGAACGCTTCGACGACACCACCAAGTGCATCCTCTGCGCCTGCTGCACCACCTCGTGCCCGGTGTACTGGTCGGACGGCTCGTACTTCGGACCGGCCGCGATCGTCAACGCCCACCGGTTCATCTTCGACAGCCGCGACGAGGGCGCCGGCGAACGCCTCGACATCCTCAACGACACCGAGGGCGTCTGGCGCTGCCGCACCACGTTCAACTGCACGGACGCCTGCCCACGTGGCATCCAGGTGACCAAGGCGATCCAGGAAGTCAAGCGGGCCTTGCTGTTCCGCCGGGTCTGAGGTTCTAGGGCATCGCGGCGGGCGGCAGGACCGGTTCCGGCTCCGGCTGTACCGCCGCGTCCAGGCTGCGCAGGATCTCGGCGGGCCGCTCCAGCAGGCGCGGATTCCGTTCCAGGAAACGGAGTTCCTGCTGGGTCAGGTTGCGCACGACCGGGACACCGTCCACCTTGACCAGCAGGACCGAGCCGATCTGGATCAGCGCGGCCGGCTCGTCCTTCAGCGCCATCAGCAGTTTCGCGACCGCTTCGCTCTGCAGGGAGTCGATCTCGGCCTGCTGCTTGTGCAGCAGGTGCAGTTCGAAGCCGCGCTCGATCTTGTGCAGCCGCTCGGCGACCTCCTCGGAGCTCACGAACCGCCTGAACCGGAAGCGCATCCGCTGGAAGAAGGACCCGCGGACCTCCACGTCCCGGTCCGCCAGCTCCAGGCCGTAGGCATGGAGCAGCTCTGTCAGCGCTGTCTGGACCTCCCCGTGGTTGCCGCCGTTGGCCAGGTAGGTCACGGTGTGCACCAACGGGTTCGACGGGAGGCGCGGGGTCCGGCTGCTTCTCGTGCTGAGGTCGAAGGGATCATCGTCGCCGGATTCGGCGGTGCGATCGCCGGTGCCGATAGGTCCTTCCCAGTTCCCAGAGGTCATGGTCGCTCCCCAACGATCCGACAGCTGTTGCCTCCATCCTCCCAGGCGGCGCAAGCGATCGCCGGAACCGCGAGGGATGTCCCTACGATCGACGGGTTCCGGGTATTAGATCACTGACTTAGCGTGAGTAACGCGTTCGAGGTTTCGGCAAAGCACCTCGAATTCATTCCTTTTTGCCTCCCTGCAGTGAAAGGAATGCGCCGTTATGCGCAAGTTGATTTCGGCTGCCGTTTTCGCGGTGGCCGCGGCCGGGATGGCCGCACCGATGGCCTCGGCCGAACCCGCCGCCCCGATGATCATCGGTGGTGGCACCGTGTCCTCCGCGCCGTGGGGCGCACAGGTGTATCTGGGCAGCTCGTTCAACTGCTCGGGCACGATCATCGCGCCGCAGTGGGTGCTCACCGCGCGGCACTGTGGCGGCTCGGGTATCAACGTGAGGGTCGGCAACGTCAACCTCGGCCAGGGCACCGCCCGCACGGTCGACCGCACCGCCACCTCCCCGAACGGCGACATCCTGTTGCTGCACTTGAGCTCCGCGGTGAACACCACCTACATGAAGCTCGCCAGTGCCAACCCGCCCAACGGATCCACCAACAGCATCTACGGCTGGGGCCGCCCGCGCGACAACGAGCCCGCCTCGCCGATCCTGAAGACCGCCACCGTGCGCGTCACCGGCACCAGCACCGACGCCTACGGCGGCCCGGCGATCCGCAGCCAGGGTGTCAGCGGCGCCGCCTGGCACGGCGACTCCGGCGGCCCGCAGATCTACAACGGCCTGCAGGTCGGGGTCTGCTCCACCGGTGAGAACAACGGCCACCAGACCAACGGCACGCAGAACTACGCGAGCGTGACCGCCAGCCGCACGTTCATCCGCAACACCGCGGGCGTCTGACCCGCTAGCGAAAACCCCCTCGTGAGTAGTCCACTCACGAGGGGGTTTTCGCGTGTTTCAGCCGACCGGGACGCACTCGCGGATGATCGCCTCGCCGCCGATCTGGATGCTCGGCGAGGATCGCAGGATCTCGGCCACCGCCTCCGCTGACTCGGCCTCGATCACCAGGTATCCGCCGACGTCCACGGACTGCATCTCCAGCGGGGTCACCGACTCCTTGGCCACCGTCCGGCCGCCCCACACCAAAGGCGCCCCGCCGCGCAGAGCCCCGCTCGCGGCCAGGTCCCCCATCCACGCCATCCACTTGGCGTTGTACTCCTGCGTCACGGCGTCCTGCGCCCCCACCGCCGGCGGCTTGCCCACCAGCAGCACCAAGAACTGTGTCATGCCGGGATCCTAGACATGCGAAAGGGACCCCGGACGAGGAAACGTCCGGGGTCCCTTCAGCGAGCGGGACCTACTTGGCGGAGATCCGGATGCCCATCGAGGTGCCCTCCTGGGACAGCACCTTGATCTTCACACCCGCCGCGGGCAGCTTCACGCCCGCGGTCGGCTGCTCGGCGTACCAGTACTTCTTGGTGTCGTCGAACAGCGGCTGCGCGTCCTTGCCACGCACATAGCTGGCGCGGCCGGAGGCGTGCAGGGTGAACGAGTCCGACTTCTGCAACGAGAAGGGCGCGTCGTAGCCCGCGATGCGCGGACGCCACGGCTGGCCCTGCAGGTTGTAGATCGGCTCGGGGTTGGCGTCGACCGGCAGGACCAGGCCCGAACCGTTGTGCTGGCTCGCGTTGTTGTCCGGCATCGAAGTGTCCCAGTAGGACACGAGCAGGCCGTCCTGGTACGGGAAGTGGTCGACCAGGTCGGGCTTGTCGGTGTAGCCGAAGTGGTACGGGCCGGTCTGCATGTACTTGTCGAACGACTGGTACGTGCGGTTGGACGCGATGTAGAAGTTGTCGAACAGCGCGATCTCGGTGCCGGTGGTGGTCTTGAACCCGTTGAGGGTCCAGCCCGCGGTGGTGCCCTCGGCGCCGTCGGTGAAGACGTTGGCGCCGTCGGCGGTCACCGAGATGTCGTCGGCGAAGAAGCCGGCCGGGGCGACACCGCCGTCGGTGACGTACCGGAACCGGATCTTGGCCGCCTTGCCGACGATCGAGGTCAGCGGCACGGACACGTCCACCCAGTTGTTCTGGGTGCCGGTCAGCGCCGGGGCACCCGAGCCGTCCTTCGGGAACGCGGCACCGTTGACCGTGCCGTCCAGCGAGGTCCAGGTCGCGCCACCGTCGGTGGACGCCTGCACATACAGGTAGTCGAAGTCCGCTTCGATGTCGTAGCGGCTCTTCAGGGACAGCGACGCGGAGGTCTTGCCCCTCAGGTCAAGGTCCCGGACCGCCGAGTTGTCGAGGTTGTCACCTTGTCCACTCCAATACATCTTGGTGCCCGCGAAGGGCTTTCCGTACTGCGTGGTCACTTGCTTGTCCGGCAGCACGACCACAGCAGCCTGTGCCTTGGGGCTGTTGTACTCGTGCGGGCCGAGGTCGAGCTTCTTGTCCTGGCCGGCCACCACGGTCTCGTAGTCCAGCCAGCCCAGCTGCAGCTTCTCCCAGGCACCGAAGTCCGCGGCCCGGGTGCCGATGCCCTGGTCGCCCGTGGCCGACACGCGGCTCTGGGCCATGATCGACCACCAGTTCACGCCGTTCTCGTTGGCCGACGCGGGACCGGAGGTGTCGTACAGGTCCGGCAGGCCGAGGTCGTGGCCGTACTCGTGGGCGAACACGCTGATCCCGCCGTTCTCCGGCTGGATCGTGTAGTCGCCGACCCACAGGCCGGTGTCGCCGATCTGGCTGCCGCCGCGCTTGTTGTTCGCGGGGCCGGCCGGCGAGTTCGGGTAGGCGTACCAGCGGTGGCTCCAGATGGCGTCCTCACCCTGGAACGGGTCACCGTCGGCCTGGTCGCCACCGGCGTGCACGATCTGGAAGTGGTCGACGTAGCCGTCCGGCTCGTTGAAGTCGCCGTCGTTGTCGTAGTCGTAGCGGTCCCACTGGTCGAACGACGCCAGCTCGGTCTTGATCTGCTCCGGGGTGGCACCGGCGGCCTTGCGGTCGGCGACCCACTGGGTCACCGCGTCGCGGATCAGGTCCCAGGTGTTGTTGCAGATGCTGCCGGCGCAGGGGAAGCCGTTGGAGCGGCCGTAGCGGGCCTCGTTGTACTTGACCTTGACCCAGTTGGTGACCTCGCCGTCGACCGAGTAGCGGCCGGACGACTGGCGCTCGTAGTAGGTCTTGACCGACTCGACGCCGGGGCCGGAGCCGAAGTACAGCTGCTGGTAGTGCTCGCGGTTGTAGTCCGCCTGCCAGATGGTGCTGTTGTCCACCGCGCGGTTGGGCGCGTCGATCTGGTTGCGCTGCGGCCCGTCGAACCGGGTCGGGCCGGCCGTGTTCGGGTCGGTGTCGCGGTCCGGGTACGCCGGGTCCCGGTCGTTGCCGAACTCGGCGAGGATCACGAAGATCTTGTCGGTCTTCTCGCGGGCCAGCTCGACGTACTGGTCGACCCGCTGGTTCTTGCCGTACCCCTTGGCCGCGTCCGCGGGCTGGGCGCCGACCTTGGCGACCTTGCTCGCGCCCTTCTGCTCGACCTTGGTCTTGCCGGACAGCACGTCCGCCACGGCCTCCTGCCGCAGCGCCCGGCGCTTGTCCTCAAGCTTGTTCGGCAGGTCGTGGTCGACCGGGGCCGGTTCGGCGTCCGTCTGGACAGCGGGCGCCTTGGGCGCGGCGCTCGCCGGCGCCGCCAATGCTCCCAGGCCTAAGCCGACCGCTGTGACCAGCGCTAATCCGACGGTTGTTCTTCGTTGCACTTGCCCTCCCGTGCACCTGCGGACACAGAGTGATCGCCTCTGTACCGCTCTCGACGGGATGGACAGTACGAACTAGCTCGAACGAGTGAAATCCGCCATAGGTAGGGTCATTGTGATTACCGCATGCAAAGTTCCCGATCGCCCGATCAGGCCCAGAACACCGCGAGACCGACATTGAGCACGACCAGGCCGCCCAGGGTCTGCGGCAGCCATTTCGGTGCGCGCTCCTTGGTCACGTAAAGCACCGCGAGCACCCCGATCACCACCAGGACCAGCAGCTTGACGCCCAGTTTGACGTGGTTGTAGTCCTGGTTGGTCAGCGGCGCGAGCAGCATCAGCGCGATGCCGGTGACCAGCTGCAGCGCGGAGCCGTGCAGCCAGCCCTTGTTCAGCGGCGCCTCCTTGCCGGCCTTGAGCTGCAGCATGAGCGTGCCGATCAGCAGGGCCATGCCGAGCAGGTGCAGGAACACGAGCAGGTGCCGGACGAAGTCCACGAACGATCTCCTCAGTGCGCGGCGGACATGGCAAAACAGACGCACCGGCATTATTCGCCCACGCATTACCGCGCCGCCGGGCGGCCCGGTCGGCGGGGCGCCCGACCGACATCACGATCGAGTGACTAGCCTGCAGGTGTGCCCGTACGAGATCGGCAACTGGCCCGCGTAGTGAACCTGTGTCTCAGCGTCGCCGCCGCCGTCACGTTCGCCGTCGTGGCCCCGGCGGTGAGCTCGGCTCAGACCGACTCGAAGCAGCCGCCCAGCGGCGGGAGCTCGAGCTCGTCCGGCACGCCCAAGGGATCCGGCCGCAACACGCCGGGCTCGACGTCCACCTCCAGCAAGCCGCCCGCGCCCGCGGTGTGCGCGACCGCGGTGAACACGCCGAACGTGCCCAACGACGGCGACGGCGACCCGCTGCCCCCGCTCGACGTGCCGGACGAGGCCGTCGGCGGCGACCGGATGGGCGAATGCGGCACGGTGCTGCCGCCCAATGCCCCGCTGCCGCCGGACAAGCTGACCTCCGCCTCGTGGGTGATCGCCGACCAGGACACCGGCACCGTGCTGGCCGCGTATGCGCCGCATGCCCGGCAGCGCCCGGCCGGCACGATCAAGGTGCTGCTGGCCATGGTCGCGCTGCGCGAGCTGGACCCGAACGCGATCATCGTGGCGACCAAGGAGGACACCCAGCAGAAGCTGTCCAAGGTGGGCCTGGTCGCGGACGGCAAGTACATCACCAGCGACCTGATCCGGGCGCTGATCGTCACCTCCGCCTCGGACGTGTCCAACGCGATCGCGCGGGCCCTTGGCGGCCCGGACGAGGCCGTGCGCAAGATGAACGCGCTGGCCAAGGAGCTCAAGTGCTTCGACACCCGGGCAGTCAACCCCAACGGCGGCGACCAGCCGGGGATGAGCACGTCCGCGTTCGACATCGCGGTGATCTACCGCGAGGCCATGCGCAACCAGGAGTTCGCCGACGCCACCGGGGCGGCCAACGTGGTCATCCGCCCGCAGGGCAACCGCAAGAAGGAACTCACCCGGCCGAACGACAACAACAAGATGGCCGACGTGTTCAAGGGCACCACCGGCGGCAAGGCGGGCCTGACCGACGCGGCCAAGAGCACGTACGTCGGCAGCGGTGAGAAGGACGGCAAGCACGTCATCGTGTCGATCATGCGGTCGGACAAGCAGCCGTGGGACCAGGCCGGGTCGCTGCTGACCTACGGCTTCTCACTGATCGCCGCGCACACCGAACCGGTCGGCAAGCTCGGCGCGACCGTGGAGCCGGTGAAGACGAGCCGCGACACCAGCACGCAGAGCGGCATCGACAAGACCGCCCAGACCAACAGCACGCTTGCGCGGTCCGCATTCGGCAACTTCGGCCTGCCGATCACCATCGCGGCCGGTGTGGTCGTGCTGATCGCCCTGCTGATGACCATGCGCCGCAAGATGGCCCGGGCCAGGCGGCTGCGGGCGCAGCAGGCCCGCTGACTTGACCATCTCCTTACGCCCTAACCTGGGTTTGTGGTCGTGACGTCCCGGCGACTTGTCGCCGTCCTGTTTGCCGCCCTGAGCCTGGTCCTGCCGGCCTCGTTCAGCGCGGCCGCACAGCCGGCGGCAGGCTGCCCGAACCAGGCGCCGCCGCCGCCCGTGGACACCTCGGAGAAGCCCAAACCCGGCGAGCCCTCGCCCGGCCCGCTGCCGGTGCCGGCCAAACCGGTCGGCGGCGAGAAGATGGGCTCGTGCGGGGTCGTCGCACCGGAGGGCGCCGCCGCGCCGCCCGCGGACGTCACCACGGCCTCGTGGGTGCTGGCGGACCTGGACACCGGGGACGTGCTGGGCGCCAAGGACCCGCACGCCCGGGAGCGGCCGGCCTCGCTGATCAAGGTGCTGCTGGCCCTGGTGGTGATGGACGAGCTGAAGATGGACACGGTCGTCACCGGCACTCAGGAGGACGCCAACCAGGACGGCACCCGCGTGGGCATTGGCGCTGGCGGCCAGTACACCGTGCAGCAGTTGTTCTTCTCGCTGCTGATGCGGTCCGGCAACGACTGCGCGCACGCGCTGGCCATGCAGATGGGCGGGGTCAAGGAGACCGTCGCCAAGATGAACGCGAAGGCCAAGTCGCTGGGCGCGCTGGACACCCAGGTCGCCACCCCGTCCGGGCTGGACGGGCCGGGCATGATGACGTCGTCCTACGACCTGGCGGTGTTCTTCAAGGAAGCCATGCAGCACAAGGAGTTCGCCGAGGCGGTGAGCACCCGCACGATCGACATGCCCGGCTTCGGCGGCAAACCCGGCTTCAAGGTGAGCAACGACAACAAGCTTCTGGGCGTGTACCCCGGGTTCCTCGGCGGCAAGACCGGGTTCACCGACGACGCGCGGCACACCTACCTGGGCGGCGCCAAGCAGGGCGAGCACCGGCTCGTGGTGGTGCTGATGCGCGGCGAGCAGGCCCCGGTGCGCATGGCCGACCAGGGCGGGCACCTGTTCACGTGGGGCTTTGGCTTGTACAAGAACAAGTTCACGCCCGTGGGCAAGCTGTCCAGCGCTCCGCCGCCGGGGTCGTCCTCGGTTCAGACCACCGGCGAGAACGGCAACGGCGGCCCGTCCGGCGACGGTGTGTCCGCGGCGGGCGCCTCGACCAAGGTGGACAACAACAAGGGCGCGCTGCCGACGGTCGCTATGTCGCTGTCCGCGGTGACGGTGCTGGGTTTTCTGATCTGGCGGATCCGGCGGCGGTACTCCCGTCCGGACGGGCCGCATGACGACCCTGAGATGACGATCCGGATACCGCCGATTCGGGGCTAGCGGTCGCCGTCCAGGCGGTGATGAACAGCAGGAACCGGGCCACCAGGTTGGCGAACACGAGCAGGCCGATCACCGGGCCGAACAGGGCGCCGGTGGGTGAACTGGTGACGCTGGTCAGGTAGATCGCACCGAGCTGTTTGAGGATCTCGAAGCCGATCGCGGCCGCGAGCGCGCCCTTCATGGCGCTGCGGACGTCGACCTTCTCGCGCGGCAGCCGGGTGAGCACCCACAGGAACACCAGCCAGTTCGCGACGATCGACAGCAGCAGCGTGCCCAGGAACAACAGGAACCTCGCCCAGCTCTCGCCTTCCAGGCCGACCAGGCGCAGCAGCAGGTTCCCCAGGCCGGTTCCGGCCGCCGTGAGGCCGAAGCTCACCACGAGGGCCAGGCCGAGGCTGACCAACGCGAGCAGGTCCTTGAGCGTGGTCGTCAGCAGTGGCAACGGCTTGCGCTCGTGCCCCCACTGCGCGGTGAGGGCGTCGCGGAGGTTGCTCATCCAGCCGACCCCCGAGTAGAGCGCGGCGACCAGGCCGATGACGCCGACCGTGCCCTTGGAGTCCAGGGCGGTGCCGATGATGTCGTTGATGGTGCCGCCGAGCGAGCCGGGGACCGCCTTGGTGATCCCGTTCTTCAGCTCGGTCAGCAGCTCCGGCTGGGCCGCCAGAATGAACCCGGCGACCGCGAACGCGATCATCAGCAACGGGAACAGCGACAGCACGCTGAAGTACGTGATCGCCGCGGCGAACTGGCTGCCGTAACGCTCGGAGTAGGCCTCACCGGCCCGCATCAGGTGGTCGAGCCACGGCCACCTGTCCCTGTACTGCTGTACCTTGCCGGCCACCTTCTGACGGTAACCAGCGCGGGCGCCTTCCGCAGATCAGGCGAGAAATCCCACCCGATCGTAGACATCGGCGAGGGTCCGGCTCGCCACCGCGCGGGCCCGCTCGGCGCCGCGAGCGAGCACCTTGTCCAGTTCGGCCGGATCGTCCAAATAGGACTTCACCGCGGCCTGGACGGGCGTGATGAACTCGACCACGACCTCACCGAGATCCTTCTTGAGATCGCCGTACCCCTTGCCCTCGTACGAGGTCTGCAGGTCGTCGATGGTGCGGCCGGTGAGCGCGGAGTAGATGGACAGCAGGTTGCTGACCCCCGGCTTGTTCTCGGTGTCGTAGATGATCTCCCGGCCCGTGTCGGTGACCGCGGAGCGGATCTTCTTCGCGGCCTTCTTCGGGTCCTCGAGCAGCTCGACGACACCCGCGGGAACCGACTTGGACATCTTGGCGGTCGGGTCCTGCAGGTCGTAGATCTTCGCGGTGTCCTTGGGGATGTACGCCTCGGGGAGGGTCAGCGCCTTGCCGAACCGCGTGTTGAACCGCTGCGCCAGGTCCCGGGTCAGCTCCAGGTGCTGCCGCTGGTCCTCGCCCACGGGCACGAAGTTGGCCTGGTACAGCAGGATGTCCGCGGCCTGCAGGATCGGGTAGGTGAACAGGCCGACGCTGACCCGGTCCATCGTCTGGCGCGAGGACTTGTCCTTGAACTGGGTCATCCGGCTGGCCTCACCGAACCCGGCCATGCACTCCATGACCCAGGAGAGCTGCGGATGCTCGGGAACCTGGCTCTGCACGAACAGGGTGGACCGCTCCGGGTCGATCCCCAGCGCCAGCAGCTGCGCGGCCGAGACCCGGGTGCGCTCCCGCAGCAGCTTCGGATCGTGCTCGACCGTGATCGCGTGCAGATCCACCACGCAGTAGAAGGTGTCGTGCGTCTCCTGCATCGCCACCCACTGCCGCACCGCACCCAGATAGTTCCCTAGGTGAAAAGAGTCGGCAGTCGGCTGAATCCCGGACAACACCCTCGGACGCGGCATCTCACCAGCACTGGACACCCTTAAATCCTATCCACCCACCCAGCGAGCCCTGGACCTACGTGCACCACGACCCGGACGAACGTGAGACACACGTCGGACGAACGTGAGACACGCGGAAGTTAGGCAGTGGGAGCGGGCTCGGGGTCTGGCGCCGGCACCGCGGTCGCGGCCGTCTCAGTGGCCGCGCGGGGCGCGACCCGGTCCTGGGCCGACTTGCGCAGGAACCGCACCAGCCCCAGCACCAGGCCGGTCAGTCCCACCGCCGCCACGATGATCCCCAGCGGCCCGGCGATGTTCATCGGCATGCTGCTTTCCAGGGTGTTGCCGTCCTGGGCGGCCGCTGCGGTGGCTGTGGTCACGAGCATGACGGCCACGGTGATTGTCGTTACCAGCGAACGGGTCCTGCTGCCAGCCACCCGGTTACGCACTGGTTCGCCTCCTGCGCCGCACGACGGTCTGGGGGTCCCCCGATCGAGGGACAACGAGCCGAGAAAAAGCTACCGAGTGTGTCAAGTATCCGGGCTGGAACCGCCACACTCGCTTGCGGTGCGAGAGGCTATCGCTCGTTCGGGCGTCCCGATTCGGCGGGGTGTTGATCAAGACCGCACCGAATCGGGACACCGCTGTGACCTGGATCAACGCGCGGCAGTGGCTACCGTGCCGTACGTAGTCGTGCGCTGTCGTGCGGGACGGCCCGCGAGAGCGGCCAGAGTCTCGAGTTCACTGACCGTGCGCGCGGAGCCGTGCTCGGACCCGGCCATCCGGCTGATGGTCTCCTCCATCAACGTCCCGCCCACGTCGTTGGCGCCGCCGTTGAGGATCTCCGCCGTGCCCTCCTCGCCGAGCTTGACCCACGAGCACTGGATGTTGTGGATCCGCCCGTGCAGCCCGAGCCGCGCCATCGCGTGCACCGCCCGGTTGTCCCGCCGCGAGGGCCCCGGACGGGCGACACCGGCCAGGTAGATGGGTGCGTTGCGGTGCACGAACGGCAACGCCACGAACTCGGTGAACCCGCCCGTCTCGTCCTGCATCTGCGCCAGCGTCCGCAGATGCCCGAGCCAGTGCCCGGGGTGGTCGACATGCCCGTACATCATCGTCGAGGACGACCGGATGACCAGCGAGTGCGCGGTGGACACGACCTCGATCAACGTCGACGCGGGCAGCTTGCCCTTGGTCAGCACACACCGGACGTCGTCTTCCAGGATCTCGGCGGCCGTCCCGG
>CBIMJO010000015.1:0-20723 GCA_966244135.1 uncultured Actinocrispum sp.
CATGAGCAACTCGACGGCGAGCAACCCGATCGGAAAGGGGTCGATCTCGGTACCGACGCTGTCCGGCAGCCGGTCCTCATCCGTCACCCAGTCCCGCACCCGGACCTGGCAGGACACGGTCAACCTGTCGCAGGCCGAATCCCGCACCGACGGCCGCACGGTCAGCCGCGTCTACGAGTTCACCGTCGAGCCGACCACGCTGCAGTCCCTGCCCGCCACCGCGTTCGTACTGGCGGAAGCCGGACCGGCGGGACGGCGGGTGGTGCTGGGCGACTGCAATCCGGGAATCGCGCTGCTGGACCGGGTCGCCACACTCCCGCGGAAACCCTGATGATGCTCTCCGGGTTCCGTTTCCATCGGCTGGTCAGCGTGCCCGGCTCCGCCGACGCGCCTGCCAAGCTGTTCGCCGCGCTGACCGCGGCCCACGCCGAACTGTCCACTACGGACGGTTCGGCGCTCGTGGTGGCATGGCAGCGGCGTACTGCCGGAGGGCCGGTCGAGATACTGGTGGGCGGCACGCCGTGCTTTCCGCCGGCGGGCGAGGGGGACGGACCGGTGCTGTACCCGCCGGGCAGCACCGGACGGGTGGCCGACCCGGACACCGTCCTCGGCGCCTGGCAGGCGATGCCGTCCTGGATCACCTGCCATGGCCGCCACGATCCACTGTGGATGGAACAGTCCGATCGGGACAGCGCCCGGCGCGGCGGGTTCGCCGACTGTGTCGCGCACCTGACCGAGCCGTTCGCGTGGCTGGTGCTGGCCGAACCCGCGTCCCCGGCCCGGGTGGGCACCGAGCTCGCCGAGCTGACCAGGCGCATCCCCGCGTTGCGGCAGCGGGAGAACTCCGAGCTTGATCGCGTCGCGCTGCAACGCGCTCAGGACCGTTACCGGGAGCTGAGCCGCGCCGAGGCCGCCGGCACCTGGGAGGTACGGATCGCGGCCGGCGGGCCGGACCCGCGGACGTGCCGCCGCGTCGCCGCGCTGCTGTGCGCGGCGGGTGAGCTCGACGGCCTGCCCTACCTGCTGGTGCCCGGGCTCGACCCGAAGCCGTTCGAGAGCCTGGATGCCGGCGAGCCGCTGCATGCCACGTCGGAGTTGCTGGCCGCGCTGACCGGCCCACCGCGCCGGGAGCTGCCCGGCCTGCGGCTGGTCGAACCGGCCCGGTTCGATGTGACCCCCGAGCACGACGGGGACCTGCTGCTCGGCGAGGTGCTCGACGACGCCGACCAGCCCGCCGGCGAGTTCACCGTGCGCACCGGCACGCTCAACCGGCACGTCTTCATCGCGGGCGCCACCGGTTCGGGCAAGTCGCAAACCACGCGCCACCTGCTCGAGCGGTTGCACCGGGCGGGGATCCCGTGGCTGGTGATCGAACCGGCGAAGGCGGAATACGCTCGGATGACCGGGCGGATCGGCGCGCCCGAGGTCGCGGTGATCCGCCCTGGCGCGCCCGGTGCCGTACCGCTGAGCCTCAACCCGTTGGAGCCCGAACCGGGCTTCTCGCTCTCGACGCACATCGACCTCGTGCGCGCGCTGTTCCTCGCCGCGTTCGAGGCCACCGAACCGTTCCCGCAAGTCCTGTCCGCGGCTCTGGCCCGCAGCTACGCCGGCCTCGGCTGGGACACCGCGCTCGGCACGCCCCGGTTGCGGCACGCGACACCGAGATATCCGGACCTGGGCGATCTGCACCGCACCGCACTCGACGTGGTGTCCGATATCGGCTACGGCAGGGAGATCACCGACAATGTCCGTGGCTTCATCGACGTCCGGCTGTCCTCGCTGCGGCTGGGCACGCCAGGCCGGTTCTTCTCCGGCGGGCACCCACTGGACATGTCGGACCTGATGCGCCGCAATGTCGTTCTGGAGATCGAGGACATCGGCAACGACGCCGACGCCGCGTTCCTGACCGGCGCCGTGCTGATCCGGCTGCACGAACACCTGCGCGTGCGCCGGGGTGCCCACGACGGCCGGCTCGGGCACGTGACCGTCGTCGAGGAGGCACACCGGCTGCTCAAACGAGCCGACCCGGGCAGCCCGGCCGCCCACGCCGTCGAGTTGTTCACCGCGCTGCTCGCCGAGATCCGCGCCTACGGCGAAGGCATCGTCATCGCCGAACAGATCCCGGCGAAGATCGTGCCCGACGTCATCAAGAACACCGCGCTGAAGATCGTCCACCGGCTGCCCGCCGCCGACGACCGCGCGACCGTCGGCGCCACGATGAACCTGGACGACGCTCAGTCCCGGCACGTCGTCTCCCTCCCGCCGGGGCGGGCCGTGGTGTTCGCCGACGGAATGGACCGTCCTATCCGGATCCGGATCCCACTTGGCGAGCACCGGGAAAGCGGAGCGCCTCCCACCGGCCGGGTCGCGCACGCCCGCTCAGCCAGTGCCGCCTGCCCGTCCGTGTGCGCGTCCCAGCCGTGCACGCTGCGCCAGCTGACTGAGAACACCCGTCACGACCGCGACCCGGAACTCGCCCTGTGGCTGGACTTGCTCACCGCCGCCCACGTGCTCGGATACCCGGAACCACAACCCCAGAGATGGTGGCTCGGCCGGCTCGGCGCGGCTACCGGCCGACGCGCCCTCGACTGCGCCATCGCACAGCTCGCGCTCGGCGCCGTGCACCGCCGCTATCCCGCCCTGATCGAGCACTACCAGCCCGAGGACCTCGCCCGGCACGTCGCCGACCGCGCCCGCGGCCATCTCGACGGAAGCACCGATCGCTGCGACGGTTCGGAAGTTTCCTGGCAGGCCGGGCTGTTCCGCTGGCGGGACGTCTTCGTCGCGTTCACCGCCGGTGACTACGACCCCGGCAAACCGCACCCGCTGACAGAGCGTTGGCGCGCCCGCGGCCTCGACCTGTCCGACGTGCCCGCCCATGAGCAACTGCTCAACCTGCGCCGGCTGCCTGGATCCCGCACCACCGACCGCACCGCGATCGACGGCGCCGGCGAGCCACCCGAGCACCAGCGCCTGGCCGCCCTGCTGTCCCAGCCGGGCCGGCCCATGCACCGGTTCATCGAGGCCACCCGGTTCCTCTCGTTCAGCAGTGCCTGGCCGCTGCACCGCCTGTATCCCCGGGAATGGGCCGAATACCAGGAAAAGACCGATGAGTGAGCTCGCCAGGGCCCACGAGGCCGTCGACCACGAGGCCGCCAAGACCGGGGCGCCGGAGCGCGAAACCGCGCCCGCACCCCAGATGGAGGCCGACCGTCCCTGGCCGTCTCCGCTCGCCCATGCCATCGGCAGCAAGGAAAGCTGGCAAGAGTCCCTGTCGGTTGCGTTGAACTTCACCGACCAGCGGTCGCTGGGCGAAACCGGAATCGAGGGCTTCATCCTCGCCGAGCAAGTGGATCACCTGCACACCGAAGGAGGCGGCGCGCCGTGAGCGTCGACAATCCCGGTCAGCGCAACGCCGACGAGAATCCCAAGCCGGAGTCCAGGGACACGACGTCGCGGACTCAGCCGGAACAAGACGCCGCCCACCAAGCCCAGACGGAGACCGACAGCCGATTTCCGGCACCGGCCGGGATGGAACCGCTGGAAACCCCGGCAGCCGGGACGGCGTACCGGATCGACGGCAACTTCCCTGTGCCGCCAGGAGGTCCAGCGCTCGAGAATCTGGAAGGCGAGCGCTACTTCGTCGGCACGAAGTTCACCAGGGAGACCGCCGAGCCGGTCTTCGTCCGGCTTGGTCCCGACGACGACAACCCGGCGACCGGGCCGGCCCGCTATGTCGGCGGTTGGAGCGAACAGACACCCAGCATCCCGGCCGAGCTCTTCGAGCGCTACCAACGGTTGGACAACGCCGACTGGACTGTCGGCGAGGATCTCGTCCGGGAACTCTTCGGCGCGACCAGAGCCGGAACGACACCGCACCTGGCCGGCATGTCCGCCGAGGAAGCACAACAACGATCGGGTCCCGACTGGGGGACCGAGTGGGCGGCCGAAACGGGACAGGCCGGTTTCCTGCCGGGGATCGCCCGCGTTCCGGATGGCGTCTCCCAGCAGGATGGGGGACTGCTGGAAGCGAAGCACTACCGCCTCTTCGAGAAGAACGGCGAGGCGAACGAGGTGCCGCTGGGCAACGACGACGGCCGCATCTGGTGGCAACTGATCCACGACCACCTGGCCAAGCAGGACGGCGACGAGACCACGTGGGTGTTCTCCGGCGCGCCGCCAAGCGAAGCGCTGGCCAAACAGCTCTACAACCTGGACCTCGACTATGTCGTGATGGCTCCGCGCCACCGCGAGCTGCAATCCGGCGAGGGCCCGACCGCCGCTTGGCGCAACCACGTCCAATGGACCAAGGACAACGCGAACCGGCTCGAGGAGCAGCGTGCCAAACACAAGCCCTGACGCCGCAACCTGTGCTCACACCGTCGTGAGCCCGGTCATCGTCCTTTGCGCGCGATAACGGTGATGCGTTCGCCTTCGTCCGGAGTGAGTGGGCCGGTCGTGGCCGGGTCGGCGACGCCGAGGGCGGTGGCCAGGCTCCGGCCGTAGACGTCGAGGGTGGCCTCGGTGAGTTCGGTGAGTATGCCGATCTTGACCCGGGCCCTTGACCAGCCCACCGCCGCGATGACCAGGCCGATGAGCAGCGCGGGCCACCACAGGACGCCCAACAGCAGGGCACGGACCAGGTGGTGACGAACAACGCCGTGGCGAATCCGCTCTGGGCAATGTTGATCTCGGTGTGTGCGGATTCCGGGAGCACCAACCAAAGCCGCGACCAGCAGAACGTGAGGTCCAGTCCGTACCGGTTGACGATGACCTGGCTCAGGGCGTGGACACGGTCGCCCATCCAGGTCGGCCGGCCGGGTTCGGACATCGCGATCTTGTTGACGCGGCCGGCGTGTCGCCGCTGGGGTCCGCACGAGCAGGGTGGTCTGCCGGTCCGTGCGGCTGTCCTCGATCACCGCCGCTACCTGGGCCGTGACCGCGTCGGCCAGCTCCACCGGGCCGGGTCAGCACCCGGTGGGTCGCCAGCAGCTCGTCCAGGTCGCTGCTGACCTGGACCCGCGCGCGGTTGAGCACGACCAGCCAGTCGCAGGTGTCGGCCAGGTCGGCGACCAGGTGCGAAGACAGCACGACGGTCAGCCCGGTCTCGGCGACGGTGCTCATCAAGCCGCGCAGGAAGTCGTGCCGGGCCAACGGGTCCAGATCGGCCAAAGGCTCGTCGAGCAGCAGCAGGTCGGGGCGCTTGGCCAGGGCGACGGTCAGCGCGACCTGGACATCTGCCCGCCGGACAGGGTGCCGACCTTCCGGCTGACCGGGATGTCCAGCTCGGCCAGCCGCTTCTCGGCGAAGTCGTTGTCCCACCGCGGGTTGAGCTGCCGGCCGAACAGGCCGAGATCACGCAGATCGCACCGGACGCGGGCCGGGTCCGGCTGGCCGAGACATGGGCGAATCTCCTTGGTGGACAGCCGGTCGTCATCATGCAGCGCCGCAACACCCTGCAGGACGGTCATTCCGGCACCACAGACGTGATCGGCGATGTCCAGGACAGGTTGTGCGTTGTCGTCGAGGACATGATCGACACCGGCGCCACCGGCTCCCGCTCGCCGCGGGTGCGTCCGCCGTGGTCGGCGCCGCCACCTACGGCGTGCTCTCCGCCGGTGCCACAGATCGCCTGTCCGCCAGCGGAATCCGTGAAGTAGTCCTCACCGGCACATTGCCCATCCCACACAGCACGTACTTTCCGCAACTGACAGTGCTGTCCATCGCACCTGTTGTGGCGCAGGCCATCCATCAGGTCTTCGTGGCCGGCTCGGTCTCAGTCCATCGGTGCTTCCCAGACGAATCCGTCCGAGTCGGTGAAGGCGCCCGCATCGCTGCCGATCAGTAGCCGGTGCGACCCGGTGCCGTCCGGTGAAACGCCGGCGGTCTTAGCGAGCGCGCTACGTTTGTTGAGCGTCAGCTTGATGGGACCGGTGTCGAACTCGACGTATCTGCCTCCGTAGCTCTTGGCCACGGTCAGACCGCGATCGAGATAGAACCGTTTGCTGGCGGGCACATCCGCGACGCCCAGCTGGAGCACGATCGCATCGATCCGCCGCGTGGCCGGACCGGTGTCCTTCTTCGATGAGGACGCGACCGTCCAGATCGTGCCGTCCGGGGCCTGGACGACGCCGCCGTATCCCCACATCGACTTCGCCGCTGGCTTGAGCACGGTTGCGCCGGCATCGCGGGCGCTGTCGATCAGGCTGTTGGCGGTGGCCGGCTGGGACACGACAAGTGACATGGTGAACCCGCGGAAGCCCGTCGTCGGTGCCTGCGATGCCCGCACCCGCACCCTGCTGCCCACCTCGAAGGCGGCGGCGTAGAAGACCTCAGCCACCGTGGTGTCGGCGACCTCGATGGTGACGAATTCGATGGCTCCCATGTCGGTCATGCTAATGAGGCACCGACGGTCGTTGCTTCTCGAATCCTGACCACCTACCGCGCCGTTGTCACGATCAGCGCCATCCTCACCCGGCACTGCAGGACGAGGATGACGGAACATCAGACTGGGCTGTGCGCAAGCATCCCGGCCGGTAGGTCCTCCTCATCAGCGCAGATCGGGCGCTCCTTCTCGCCATGTGTCTCACGCGACGCTTCCGCTGTGATGTCTGCGGGCGCGGTGTTGACGTGGCAGTGCCGCCATGACCGTGACAACCGCCGAACGCGCGTCGTTCAGCGGCGCGCGTACTGGACTTCCTGCGGCAACGGCGGGAACACATGCTGTGCAGGAACGGCTCACGTGCGCGCGAGGATCACCCGCTCATACGGGCGGCCTCCTGCGTCCCGGCCGTGTGCAGTTGCGATATGTGTGCTCTCAGTGCGGTTTGCGACCGACACCTGCATAGACGAGCGTGTTCATGGTCGGGTCGTCGCTGATGTCGCCCGGACCTCCTGGGCGCCACAGCGCGCAGCCGACCAGTCCCGGCTCGACGACCTCGAAGTCCCCGAACATCTTCAGGATTTCCGCGTGTGTGCGCAGGTTCACCTGATCGGGGCTCTTGCTCCGCTCGATCGCGTCTGTTGCCACGCTTAGTTCGTCGCCCTGATTGTCGCCGCTGACGTGGGTGATCGCCAGGTAACTGCCCGCGGCCAGCGGGGCGGTGTAGCGCTCGAGCAGGTTCAGCAGGTCCGCCTCGTCCGGCACCCAGTGCAGCACCAGCAGCATCAACAGGCCGGCCGGCTCGCTGAAGTCGATCAGGTTCCGGACCCGGTCGCTGCCCAGGATCGTCTCCGGGTCGCGCATGTCCGCCTGCAGCACGGCGGCTTTGTCGTTGGCGGCCAGCATCAGCTGACTGTGCGCCACCGCCACCGGATCGCGGTCCACGTACATCACCCGGCACTCCGGGTCCTCCTGCTGGGCGATCTGGTGCACGTTGCCCACGGTCGGGATGCCCGAGCCGATGTCCAGGAACTGCCGGACGCCCTGCGCGATCATGTACCGCACCACACGGCCGAGGAACGCCCGATTGACCCGGGCGGCGTGCCGCAAACCGGGCATGGCCGTCTCGATCTGCTCGCCGACCGCGCGGTCGACCGCGAAGTTGTGCCCGCCCCCGAGCATGAAGTCGTAGACCCGCGCCATGCTGGGCACCGATGTGTCAACGCCCTGCGGGACCCAGTCCTGCTGTTGCGTCACCGCGTACACCTCGTCATCTCGTGAAAGGCCTGAGCCTACCGACCCCGCGACAATTGATTGTTGGGCCATCAGGGTGACCGGGTGGCCACCCGATCGGGTACTGTCGATATCCGCCGAACGGCGCCTATTGTGTACCGTCCCTCATTCCCCGGCACAGATCCCGGCGAGGAGTTTCGATGCCCGTCCCGGTGGCGCCAGGTCGCTGGCCCGTCATCGGTCACACCCCGGTCATGCTACGCAAACGTAGCGATTTCACCGCGGCCCTGCACGAACACGGTGACGTGGTGAAGATCTACCTCGGGACGATGCCCACGTATTTCGTGACCAGCCCAGAGCTGACATATCAGGTCCTGGTCAATGGCGCTTTCGCGAAAGGCGCGATGTTCGACAAGTTCCGGCCTTACCTGGGCAACGGCCTGATCTTGTCGAACGGCGGCTTTCACCTGCGGCAACGCCGTTTGATGCAACCCATGTTCCACCGTGAGCGGATCTCCCGGTACACCGATGTCATGGCGCGCGTGACGGCCGAGATGATCAGTACGTGGGACCAGGGTGAAATTCGCCCGATCGACATCGACATGCAGTCGCTCGCCGTGACGATCGTCGGCGAGACGCTGTTCTCCACCGAACTGGGCAAACGCGCGACCGCCGAGGCACGCAGATCCATTCCCGTGGTGATCAAGCAAGGGATGATCCGGGCATTGTCCCCCGGTTTCGTCGAACACCTGCCCATTCCGGGAAACCGCCAGTTCGACGAGGCGATCGCGCGGATGAAGTCGATCGTGCTGGACGTGATCGCGGAATGGCGCGCGGCCGGTGAGGACCACGGCGACCTGTTGTCCATGCTGCTGATGGCCCAGGACGAGGCCGGCGAAGGCATGACCGACCAGCAGGTCTACGACGAAGTGCTGACCCTGCTGACCGCCGGTATCGAGACCACCGCACTGGCGCTGGCCTGGGTCTTCCACGAGATCGCCCGCCATCCCGAGGTCGAGCAACGGCTGCACGCGGAGATCGATTCGGTGCTCCGCGGACGACGTCCCGCATTCGACGATATCGCCCAGCTCACGTACACCCAGCAAGTCGTCAACGAAGTGCTGCGGATGTACCCGGTGTGGATTTTGATGCGCCGGGCCACCGAAGAGGTCACCCTCGGCGACATCCGGATAACATCGGGTACCGAAGTGACGGTGAGTCCGCACGCACTGCATTTCGACTCGCGGTTCTACCCCGATCCGGCAAGTTTCGACCCCGACCGGTGGGCGCCGGAACGGGCCAGGCAGTTGCCTAGGGGCGCTTTCATCCCGTTCGGCGCGGGTGTGCGCCAGTGCCTGGGAAATGTGTTCGCGCACACCGAGATCACCATTGCGCTGGCGACCGTGGCCTCGCGTTTCCGCCTGGTCCCGGTCTCCGGTCAACCCGTTCGAGTGAAGTTCACGTCAGCCGCGTACCCGGACCGCATGCCGATGACGGTGGTTCCGCGAGACTGACGATCACAAAGCACCATCACAGGAGGTAGTTCCGTCGTGCATTGGTTCCGCCGTGCGCAGAAAATCCTGTTCAGCGCATTGGTCCTGGCCGTCCCGTTGCTCGCGCCGATCCCCGCGCAGGCCGCGGTTTCCTGCCAGGACATGAACTTCCCAGTCTCACTGGGCACAATGTACGGAAGATTGTGCACACCCTCAGGCGCCACAACGGTTCAGGTGCTGATCCCGGGTGGCACATACAACAGTTCCTACTGGGATATCGGCTTCGAGCCGGGAACCAGGTCGTACCGGCTGTCGATGAACAACGCCGGCTACGCCACCCTCGCCCTGGACCGCCTGGGAACCGGCCGCAGCAGCAAACCCCTGAGCATCCTCGTCACCGCGACCGCACAAGCGCAGGCGGCGCACGAGGTGATCCAGCAAATCCGCTCCCGGTTCAGCAAAGTGATCATCGGCGGCCACTCCATCGGCTCGGCGATGGCCATGATCGAAGCCGGTAACTACCAGGACGTCGACGGAGTCCTGGTCACCGGCATGACCCACCGGATGAACCTGATCACGGTGATCCCGGTGCTGGCCAACATGATCCCCGCCCCACTGGACCCGAAGCTGTCCGTGCGTGGCCTGGACCTCGGCTACCTCACCACCAGCCCCGGCACCCGCTACACCGCGTTCCACGTCCCCGGCCTGGAGATCGACGGCGCCATCAACTTCGACGAGTCCACAAAGGACGTGTTCGCGTCCACCGAAGCAGTGGACACCGTCGCCCTGACCAACATCGTTATTCCCGCGACCCGCCGAATCCAGGCGCCGGTCCTCCTGGTCCTGGGCAACGACATGCACTTCTGCGGAGCCCCACTGGGCAGCGACTGCTCCTCGCCGGAAGCCTTGAAAGCCTCCGAAGACCCCTTCTTCTCACCCGCCGCCAACCTGCAGACCTACATCCTCAACGGCTACGGCCACGCCATCAACTACGCCCCCAACGCCCCCGACTACCACCAGGCAGTCAAAACCTGGCTGAAATCCCTGTCCTGAAAGGCTGAATGGCCCGGCCGGGTCGTCCGTCATACCCAAGCCCGCAGAGCGGCAGGCCTTCGAAATCGTTCATCTCGACCACCCGAGGCGTCGGCGGGTCGGGGCCGGGCAGGCCACGCGCCAGGCGTAGCAACGTCATTCGGCTGAGCGACGCGGCCAAACCGCTGTAGGCCCGGCTGAACCTCGACACGATCGCTCGCCGCGCCAAGGCCGCCTTCTACCGGCGGTGGCCGACCAAAGAGGACCTGATGGCCGTCGCCACGGGCCTGATCGAGCGGTTCCTCTCGCCCGGCGGCCTGGCCGTCCTGCGCTCGCATGTCGAGGCGAAGATCTACCCGGACCTCTTTGGGGGGCGGTGCAGAAGCCGCGGCGCGGGCAGATCACCACCGGCCGGTGCGAGAGCGGGAACCGGACAGCTGACGCCCCGCACACAGTCCGGCGCTCAGCACGGACGCACAGCGTGCCTGATGTCGAGACCTCGCCCGGACCGTCACCGCGGCGACAGTCCGATGAGGACAATGCCGGCCAGGTCGTCCAGGCGCTGGACAAGGTCGAACGGGGCCGGTTCGTCGGTCCAGCGCAGCACCGCGGCGAAGTAGCCCGCGGCAAGGAGCTGACCCGTGACGGCGGGGTCGGCGTCGGGGCGAAGCTCGCCGCGATCCTGGCCGTGCCGTACGAGCTCGGTGAGTTCGGTATCGAGTGCCGGCCCGCGCAGGGGACTGGCGAACCGCATCGCCGCTTGCATGAGTGCGGCCGTCTCGCGCCGGGAATCGACATTGATCTTGGCCATCGCGCCGAGGTAGCGCCGTAGCTGTTCGGCCACGGGCAGGTTCTCGGTGTGCTCACCGGCGAGGGCCTCGGCCACCCGCACTCGCCGGCGTCGGCCCCATTCCTCGAGGAACGCCGCCTTGTTCTTGTAGTGGTTGAAGACGGTGGCGCGGGCGACGTCGGCATGCTCGGCGATCTCGTCCATGGTCGTGGTGTCGAAACCCTGCTCGACGAACAGGGTGCGGGCGACCTCGTACAGCCGGTCGCTGACGTCCTGGCGTTTCCGGGCGCGCCGCGTGAGAACCGGTGGCATGTCACCCAGTAGACCACACCCCTTGACGCATGGTCGTACTGGAGTTCATTCTTGGATCTCAATATAAAGTTGGACTTGGATCCAAGAAGGGATCGTCGTGGCTCCCCTCACCACCGCTGGACATACCGACCTCGGGAACGGCTGCCATGCCTGGCTGCCCCGCAGCGCGGGCTGGGGACTGAGCAACGCCGGCCTGATCGCGGGCCGCGGCGAGTCGCTGCTGGTCGACACCCTGTTCGATGTGCGGCTGACCCGGCGGATGCTGACCGGGCTGGCGCCGGCAACAGCCGAGGCGCCGATCGAGCGTGTGGTCAACACCCACGGCAACGGCGATCACTGGTTCGGCAATCAGGTGCTGCGAGACCGGGAGATCATCGCGGCGACGGCCACCGTTGACGACATGCGTGCGGTGGGGCCGGACGACATCCGGGCGATGCTCGCGGACCCTGGCGCGGCGGGCACGGTCGCCCGCCGGATCTTCGGCGCCTTCCACTTCGCCGAGGTGGCGGCCACCTATCCGGCGACCACCTTCGACGACGAACTAGACCTCGTCGTCGGCGGCGTCCACGTGCGGCTGATCGACGTCGGCCCGGCGCACACGGCGGGCGACACGATCGTCCACGTCCCCTCGGCCGGCGTCGTCTACACCGGCGACATCGTGTTCGCCGGGGGAACCCCGGTGGTCTGGCACGGTCCGATCGCCGGCTGGCTGCGTGCCTGCGACCGGATCAGCGACCTCGGCGCGGCCACGATCGTCCCCGGCCACGGCCCGGTCACCACCCTTCCGGCCGTCCACGCACAGGCCGCCTACCTGCGGTTCGTGCATGAGCAGGCCGCGGCACGGCAGGCGAAAGGCATGACCTTCCACGAGGCGGCGCACGACATCGACCTCGGTGACTACGCCGGCCTGCCCGAACGCGAGCGACTGATCGTCAACGTGCACGCGGTCTACCGCGAGCTCGACCCCGAGACCCCGGCACTCGACGGCCCGCCGCCTTCGCGTGCATGGGCGACTTCATGGAGGACCTGCTGTGATCCCCGACGTCGTGGCGAAACCACCCACCCATCTGTCCATCCCCCAGCGGTCAGATCGGGTAAAGCGACGCAAAGAAACTTCAGCTCGGCGCGCCAGGATCGCCCCGGTGGCGCGGGTTGACCGCCACCTGAGCAGGCAACGCGGCACTGACCAGCCCAACAAGCTGAACCGTGTACAGAAGTCCAGTCGTACTCGTGTACCCAGACAGGCGCCTCGGTCGCCGGCGCCATCGCGGTTCAGTCCGCGCTGCAACTAGTGCTGTGGCCGGATAGGTTCACCGGTTCTCGACGGCCCAGCTTCCCGCTGGACGCACGGACCGAAAGACCCAAGTACAACCCGGTACGAGGGCCTTCCGGCCGCACGCCCAGCGGAAACCTGGATCCGCCGATAACACGGCAAACCTATCCGGCCACAGCACTAGCCGGAAGTACATGTTGCTACGCAGATCGCGAACGGTCGTGGACTTGCCAACCAGGACCAGATCACCCGCCTCAACATCCGCCGACACCCACGACTGGCTGGAATCCTCAACGAGTACCATCATGCCGCCTGACCTGCACGGATGACATTTTCGGCAAGCGCAAGGGCGCAGAGGGCACAGATTCGGAGCAGTGTTCCGGTCAGGTGATGCCGCAGCGGTACCATCACCATCACACCGTGACCCCAACGACGCCCTCGGGGGTCCTGACCAGGCGCGACGACTTTTCGAGCGGTACAGCCGTTGAGCCGCGGCGTTCACGCGTTCGGCACGTCCGGGTCGGGGCCCCACAGCCGCGAACCCGGAGACGTCGCGGCTGATCGTCTCGCGACCCCGGGACGCGTGCGGAGTATGACGTCCGCGCCGCCCGCGAACGCGAGCTGATCGGCGAGTGACGTGGCCGCGCCGTAGTTCGACAGCGCCTGCCGGTTCAGCTCGTCGCCGATCACAACCCACCCGCCGAGGAAACTAACGAGTCGGACATCCCGACGTCACGGAAGGCGGTCATCAGATCAACGAGGCTTCGTTTCGGCATCAACGAAAGGAGCCTCGATGACACAAGCCGTGACGCGTCGGACCCTGTTGCGTTCCCTCGGTGTGGCCGGTGGCGCGGGTGTGATGTTCGAGTCCATGCGGGCGCTCGGGCTCGTCGCCTCGCCCGAAGCGCTCGCCACACCCGACTACCGCGCGCCGGCGCCGGGTGACCTCACCGAAGGCAAGCGGGGCAGGAGAGTCGTCATCCTCGGGGCGGGCATGGCCGGTCTCGTCACCGCCTACGAGCTCGGCAAGGCCGGCTACGACTGCACGATTCTCGAGGCCAAGGACCGGGTCGGCGGCCGCAACTGGACCATCCGGGGCGGCACCTCCTACACCGACCTCGACGGAAACGCGCAGACTTCGCGGTTCAGTGATGGCCACTACCTCAACGCGGGTCCGGCGCGCCTTCCGCAGTCACACATCACACTCGACTACTGCCACGAGTTGGGCGTGCCGCTGGAGATCTTCGTCAACCAGAACGCCAACGCCCTCATCTACAACGAGCAGTCCGGGGTCGCGCCGCAGCAGTACCGGACCGCCAAGGCCGACATGTACGGCTACGTCGCCGAACTGCTGGCCAAGGCCGTCGACCAGGGCGCACTCGACCAGCGACTGTCCGGTGTGGACAAGGACCGGCTGCTCACGTTCCTGTCCGGCTACGGCGCGGTCGGCGGCAAGGCCGAGGGCTTCGCCTACACCGGCACCGACCGCCGCGGCTACTCGGTCGAGCCGGGCGCCGCCGACGAGGCCGGAACGGTCCTCGGGCCCCCGCCGTCGCTGTCCGACGTCCTCGCCAGCCAGGTCGGCCGGTACTTCTCGTTCGAGTTCGGCTACGACCAGGCCATGACCATGATGCAGCCGGTCGGCGGCATGGACGCGATCCCGACCGCGCTGTACCGACGGCTCCCCGACAAGGTTCGGTTCAACGCGGCGGTCACGAAAGTCACCGACGGCCCGCACGGGGTCGAGGTGGTGTACAAGGACAAGTGGGGCAAGGAAAACGCCGTCCGCGCCGACTACTGCGTGGCCGCGCTCCCACCGCACGTCATGGCCCGCGTCCCCACCAACCTCGACCCCGCGGTCACCTCCGCGTTGCGCTTCCCGACCGCGACGCCGGTCGGCAAGCTCGGCCTCGAGTACCGTCGCCGCTGGTGGGAGCAGGACGACCGGATCTACGGCGGCATCACGGAAACCGATATGGACCTGGCCCACATCTGGTACCCGTCCTACGGTTTCCACGGCGACCGAGGGGTGGTCGTCGGGTACTACAACACCGGCACCAACGCGACCGCCTACGGCGCCCTGTCCCCCGCCGACCGCACGGCCCGCGCCCTCGCGCAGGGCGTGAAGATCCACGGGGAGAAGTACCGTGCCGAGTTGGCGAGTGCGTTCTCCGTTGCCTGGCACAAAGTCCCGTACATCGAGGGCGGCTGGGTGGGCTGGTCATCCCGCACGAGCGGCGAGTACGCGCTGCTCAACCAGCCCGCCGGCCGGGTCTACTTCGCCGGCGACTGGCTCAGCTACTACATCGCGTGGCAGGCGGGCGCCATCGACTCCGCGCGCCATGTGGTCACCAGACTCCACCAGCGGGTTATGGCAGGGGGGTAGACACCCGGCACGCTACCGGCCAACGTGGCCCACGTCATGGGGTAATGAGACGACTCCCTGGCGTGCTCACCTGGCTGGGGAGGACTCACGGAACTCGATCGCCGGGACGTCCTCCGCAGCGCCGGTGTGCTCGCCGACGCCACGGTACTGAGCGGCCACCAGCTGCTCCGGGCGGACCACGACGGTCTTCAGCCAACGCAGCTTGAGGTGGTTTGAAGCCTCTCCCGCCGGACGGCTCCGAAGGTGCGCTTGCCGGAAATGTCATCCGTGCAGGTCATCAAGCGGCGTGGTGGTACTCGTTGAGAATGCCGCCCAACCGTGGGCGTCGGCGGATGCCGAGTTGACCGATCTGCGCTGGATCGGTGATCGGCATCGGCAGTGGTTGGAGTGGTCGGGCGTTGGTGATGCCTTGGTGTGGCCTGTGGTTGTTGTAGAACTGCTCGTATTCGCGGAGTGCGTGGAGCAGGTGTCGCTGGTTCCAGATCAAGGTGCGGTCGAGCAGTTCGTGGCGGCAGGCCTGGACCCAGCGTTCGACGATCGAGTTCACCCTGGGCATCTGAACACCACTCAGCACGACCTCGATGCCGGCCTCGGCGAGGATGTCGTCGAACAGGTGCGGGAACTTCCCGTCTCTGTCACGGATCAACAACCGTGCTCGGCAGTCGGCGTCCTGGAGATCCATGACGAGATTGCGGGCAGTCTGGGTCACCCACTCCGCGGTGGGATGTGGTGTGGCGCCGAGGATCCGGATCCGGCGCTTAGCGTGTTCAATCACCACCAGCACGCACATGCGGACACCGGTGAACGTGACGGTTTCGAAGAAGCCGCAGGCCAGCAGGACCTCGGCCTGGGAACGGAGGAACTGCGCCCAGGTGCTGGACCCACGCTCGGGCGCAGGAGCGATGTCGGCCTCGGCGAGAATCTGCCACACGGTGGAAGCGGCGACCTTGATGCCCAGGACGAGCAGTTCGCCGTGGATCCTGCGGTAACCCCAGCTCGGGTTCTCCTTCGCGAGGCGCAGAACCAGGACTCGGATGGACCGGATGGCGCGGGGCCGGCCCGGGCGTTTCGGCCGGGACACCCTGGCATGATGTCGGCGGAGCAGGTCACGGTGCCGGCGCAGGATCGTATCCGGGCGGACCAGCAACCGGAGTCTGTGCAAGGTCTGACGTGGTAGTCGATGCAGGAGCGCCGCGAGCAACGCCCTGTCGGCGGGACTGAACCGCACCTTGCTATCGCCGAGCTGCCGCTGCAGCAGAGCGATCTGATGCCGCAACACCAAGATCTCGATGTCCTTGTCCCGCTCGATCATCGGAAGCAGGCGAAGCAGAACCGAAGGTATTGGCCAGGCCGAGGTAAGCCAGTCGCAGCAGCACGACTGATCATCCTGCCGTAGGACCGCCAGCCATGAGGGACCGCGACGACGTCATCGTGTGCAGGGCCTGACCAGCACGGATGAGATTTTCGGCAAGCGCAACGTCTTTCGGTCCCCGGACCCCGCCCGACGTCGCAGGCCGAGCCCCAGTTCGAGGCGGATCTGCGAGGACAGCCCACGCATGGCCAGCCGTGGTCGGCCTCGGCTGGCCGACACCTGGGAGAACGCGATGATGTCGTCTGGTTTTCCCGCCTTCTTCCAGCGGGCGTAGTGGCTGGAGCAGAAGCTTTCCTTCACGTCTGCCCAGCGTTCGCATCCGACGAACCGACAGTCGCGTTCCCCATGAACCGGTGGAACGTAGGGGGTGCGGGCAGCCCACTGCGCGGGATCGGGTCGGCCATCGAGCTTCCAGCCCTGGCGTGGCGTAGTGCAGCGGCCTGCTGCAGGCCGGCACGCGGCAGCGTCCGGCTGTGAACACCGGGTCGTCCTCGTCGGGGATGAAGACCTCACCGCGGAACCGTGGCTCGACGGTCTCCATCAAGCGAGCCAACAGCCCCGACCTGATGATGGGGCGGTTGTGGGCGTCATGTGAGCTCTCCGTGCAGAACGCCGTGCTCGGCCAGGACCCGGCGGACGTCGGCAAGGGTGAGATGGGCGTAGGTCGTCTTCGTGGTCTGGGTGGAGGCGTGCCCCAGGAGCTCCGCGACCACCTCGATCGGCACGTCGGCGCGCAGCAACTGGGTGGCGAAGGTATGGCGTAGCGCGTGCCAGATCACGCCCGTTATGCCCGTTGCGCGGCGTGGTCGATCTCCCAAGTCGTCCACGGCGCTGTAGGTCATCGCTGCGCCCCGCTGGCCGCGCCAGAGGTTGACGAACACGAAGTCGTTGTCCAGGTCGCCGTACTCGGCGTCGAGGTAGTCCGCGTAGCGGAGGAATAGGTAGTCCCGGACCGGAACCGAACGGTCCTTCATCCCCTTCACGCGCGTGGTTCGGGTTGTCGTCTCGGGCGACCACGTGGACCGCGTTCGCTGCTGGGTCTAGATCGGCGTGCCGCAGCCCCAGTGCTTCGCTGATACGCGGGCCCGATTCGTAGATCAACGTGACGAGGAACCGATCTCGAAGCCGCAAGCACGCGTCCTGCAACAGCGACACGTCATCGTCGGTCAGGTCCTGGGGACGCTTCCTGCTCGCCACGATCCGAAGTGGACTCCGCTCCACCGGGCCACTCATCGTGTGCGCCAGCATAGGAATGAAGTCGCCCGTCGCTCGCCGTGTCCCTGAAGTCATCCCTCCGAGCACCGGCGGCGCGGAGCCTCGCACCGCGTGGAACCGGTAGAACTCCGGCAAAGCCGCGCGTTTGCGCAACAGCGACGCGTTGTCCAACGCCGACGGTGCCCCTGGCAACAAGAACGCATCCGGTCGGCGCAGTCCGACAGGCCGGCGCGGCCAATCCATAAAGGACGCCAACCCTCTAGGTCGACCTGCGCGAAATCTAGCCCACGCTGGCCCAGCCACTCGAAGAAGTCCTTCAGGTCGTGGGCGTACGCCTTCACCGTGGCCGGCGACCTGCCCCTGGCGACCAGATGAACCAAGAACGCCTCGATCGGCGGCACCGGCAGCGCCTCCGCGTCGATCACCGTGAGGACACCAAGCCCTCACCACGCACTCTCTGAACTCGCACCCGCACCGCCTCGTCATGGACATGTCATCCAAAGCGTCCATCAAGGACTGTCGACTCAGGACGACTAGATGCTTACTACACAACGAACACCACTCATCGAGCTGGAGATAATCGCGCAGACCGGCGACGAATGGAGGACGACCGGCCAACTCGTCGATATCGGTAATCCCGGCTATCAGAACGTAAGGAGGGCGGCCGCTTGTGGCCGCTGAGGCTGTCCGCGCAGCGTGCCTTCAGCGCGCCGGAGTTGACGACGCAGCCGGGTGACTCAGTGTTCCGGTCCGGCGTCCAGCGCTGCCAGGGCGTTGCGGATGCCTTGCTTCAGCACGTCGTCGGCGAGCCGTCGGTCGGCGAGGGCGCGGGCGAGTTGCAGGGTTCCGACCATCAGGGCGTAGACGCTGAGCACCGTGGTGCGTACTGACTGTGGATCGTGCGGTACCAGTCGGGTGGCGATGTCGTCGATGATCCCGAGGACGCTGTCCGTGTACGCCTGCCTGGTCGGATCCGCGCACCGACTGATCTCGTCGAGCAGGGCGGCGGACGGGCAGCCGTCCTCGGGGTTGTCGCGATGTTCGGGTGAGAGGTAGGTGCGCACCATCGCCTCGATCCCGGCGCGGCCGGGTTCGAATGAGGTGAGCCACTCGCGCTGGCCGCGTAGCTGCTCGGAGACCGCAGTGGCGACGAGATCCTCTTTGGACTCGAAGTGGGCGTAGAAGGCGCCGTTGGTCAGGCCCGCGTCCTTCATGAGCGTGGCGACACCGGATCCGTCGATGCCGTCGCGCTTGAACCGGCGACCGGCCGTCTCGACGATCCGCTGCCTCGTCGCCAGCTTGTGCTCTTTCCCGTACCGCACCACGCGCTCCTCCGCTCAGCCTGTCACCCATGTTAGTACGGTCATAATTCAAAATCGCCCGAACCCTTGCGCGCAAGGTCTCGCCGTGCCTATCGTAGTACGATCGTAATCTCAAGGGATGGGAGCCATGAAGACAACATCTCCGCAGGTGGCGCTGGTGACGGGCGCATCATCCGGCATCGGCAAGGCCACCACGCTCACCCTCGCGGCCGCGGGCTTCACGGTGATCGGAACGAGCCGCGACACCTCGCGCATCGCCCCCGGCAACGGCGTGACGTTCCTGGATCTCGACGTGACCAGCGACGAGTCGGTCGCCAACGTCGTCGAGCAGGTGCTCGACCGCTTCGGACGGCTCGACGTGCTGGTCAACAACGCCGGGATCGGCGCCAACGGCGCCGCCGAGGAGTTCTCGGTCGCCCAGACCCAGAACGTGTTCGACGTCAACGTCTTCGGCCTCATCCGCATGACGAAGGCCGTCCTGCCGCACATGCGCACCCGCGGCAGCGGCCGCATCATCAACGTCTCGTCCGTCGCCGGCTTCGTGCCCAACCCCTTCATGGCCAACTACGTCGCGACCAAGCACGCGGTCGAGGGGTACTCCGAATCACTGGACCATGAGGTCCGCGAACACGGCGTGCGGGTGCTGCGGGTCCAGCCCGGCCCGGTCAACACTCCGTTCGACGCCAACCAGGTGCAGGCCGACACTCCGCTGGCGGTCTACGCGCACCGACGGCGCGTCTTCGAAGACGTCATGAGGGAGTCGATGCGCGGCGGCGACGATCCCGCCGTCGTCGCCAAGGTGATCGCCGCGGCGGCAACCGATCCGAAACCGAAACTGCGCTACACCGCGGGTTCGACGGCCGGACGCGTCAGCGTGCTGCGCCGCATCGCCCCCGCGCAGGCCTTCGACAAGAGCGTCCGCAAACTCAACCGGATGGCGGGCTGACATGCGGGCATTCACCGTCGATCGCTACGGAAAGACCGGCAACGACCTGCGGGCAGCCGACGTGCCCGAGCCTGAGGTGCGCGAGAACGACGTGCTGGTCCAGATTCACGCCGCGGGCGTCAACGTGCTGGACGCCAAGATCCGGGATGGGGAGTTCAAGCTGATCCTGCCCTACCGCCTGCCGTTGATCCTGGGCAACGACGTGGCCGGCGTCGTGGTCCAAGTCGGAGCCCGGGTGCGGAAGTTCAAACCGGGCGACGAGGTCTACGCGCGACCGGACAAGGACCGCATCGGCACCTTCGCCGAATTCATCGCCATCCACGAAAACGACCTCGCCCTGAAGCCGAAGAACCTCACGATGGAGGAAGCGGCCTCCGTCCCGCTGGTCGGCTTGACCGCCTGGCAGGCGTTGATCGAAGTCGCCGCTCTACGGAAGGGACAGAAGGTCTTCATCCACGCCGGATCCGGTGGCGTCGGAACCTTCGCGATCCAGCTGGCGAAGCATCTCGGCGCGACCGTGGCCACGACGACCAGCGCGGCCAACATCGACCTGGTCACCAGCCTCGGCGCGGATATCGTGATCGACTACCGCAGGGACGACTTCGAAACCGTCCTCCATGACTACGACGTGGTGGTCAACAGCCTCGACAACGCGACGCTCAGGAAATCCCTGCGGGTGCTGAAGCCCGGCGGAAAACTCATCTCGATCTCCGGCCCACCGGACCCCGCCTTCGCCCGGGAGATCGACAAACCGTGGATCCTGCGACCGGTGATGCGCGTTCTGAGTCATCAGATCAGGAAAGCCGCCAAGCGTCGCGGGATCAGCTACTCGTTCCTCTTCATGCGGGCGAGCGGAGCCCAGCTCCGCGAGATCACGTCGCTCATCGACTCCGAGATCATCCGGCCGGTCATGGACCGCGTCTTCCCGTTCGAATCGACCAACGAAGCCATGGCGTACGTCGAAAAG
>CBIMJO010000016.1:0-20456 GCA_966244135.1 uncultured Actinocrispum sp.
GGGAGGCTGAGAGGAGAGCAACGCGGCCAGCGCGGCCACCGGTGCCGGGTCGACGAGTTCGGAAGTCGTGACGGTGTGCGGTTCCCACATGGCGCTAGACGGACCTGGAGCGGGCGATGAGCTGCGCGGCGATGACGTGGCGCTGGATCTCGTTGGTGCCCTCGCCGACGATCATCAGCGGCGCGTCGCGGAAGTAGCGTTCGACGTCGAACTCCTTGGAGTAGCCGTAGCCGCCGTGCACGCGCAGCGCGTCCAGGGCGACCTGCATGGCCGTTTCGGAGGCGAACAGCTTCGCCATCCCGGCCTCCATGTCCGCCCGCTCCCCTGCGTCCAGCCGCTGCGCGGCGTCCAGGGTGAGCAGCCGGGCGGCGCGCATCTTGGTGGCCATGTCGGCCAGGAGGTTGCCGACCGACTGGTGCTTCCAGATCGGCTTGCCGAACGACTCGCGTTCCTGGGCGTACTTCACGGCATCGTTCAGCGCGGCCTGCCCCACGCCGAGGGCTCGGGCGGCGACCTGGATCCGGCCGACCTCGAGGCCACGCATCATCTGTGCCCAGCCGTCGTGCGGCGTCCCGCCGAGCACGGCGTCCGCCCCCACCTGGCGGCCGTCGAAGACCAGCTCACACGCCTCGACACCGCGGTAGCCGAGTTTCGGCAGCTTCTTCGAGATCGTCAGCCCGTCACCGGGTTCGACGAGCAGCACGCTCATCCCACGGTGGGCGGGCTTGGCCGAGCGGTCGGTGACGCAGAGCAGGCCGATCAGGCCGGAGTGGGCGGCGTTGGAGATCCAGGTCTTCGTGCCGCTGATCGACCAGCCCTCGCCGTCAGGCACCGCTTGGGTACGCATGGCCTGCAGGTCGCTGCCGCCGCCCGGTTCGGTGAGGGCCATGGTCGCCCGGATCCGGCCCTCGGCCATCGCCGGCAGGTACTTCTCCCGCTGGTCAGGCGTACCGAATGTCTTGATCATGTACGTGATGACGGAGTGCCCGCCGATCGCGCCCGCCAGGCTCATCCAGCCCCGCGCCAGCTCCTCAGTGACCCGCGCGAAACACGCGGTGCTGACATCCACGCCGCCGTACTCGGCCGGCGCCAGCAACCCGAAGAACCCGAGCTGCTTCATCTCCTCGATGAACTCGGCCGGGTAGATGTCGTCCTGCTCGAACTCACGGACCCGCGGGCGCACCCGCTCGTCGACGAACTCCGCGACCAGCTCGACCATCCGCTGCTCTTCGTCGGTCAACGTCACGTTGCTGTCCTTTCTCGTGCCTGCCGGAGGAGACGCCGCGCGCGGGTCAGCACCGGCTCGTCGACCATCTGCCGTAGGCACCGCCGGTGGACAGCACCACACTGCGGGCTCCTTCGGCGGCAATCGTGAACCGGTCGACGACCGTCAGCCCGGAGACCTCGGTCCAGCGAGCCGTCGCCTCGCCGAGATCACGCACCACGATCCCGACGTGGCTGAAGAGGTGGAACACCAGCCCGCTCCTTCCTCGATCGATTGGGCCAAGTATGACCAGACCGATCGAGCTCACGCCCGACGAGTTCGACCCGGGCCGCTGGGTGCGGCCCGGGGACACCGTCCTCCGGGGACAGGCCTGCGCCGAACCCGTGACGCTCGTGGAAGCGTTGCTGGCACGGCGTTCGGCCGTCGGTGGCCGGTTCCGGGTCGTGCTCGGGGTCGCCGACACCGCCCGCGTCGAGCACGCGGACGTGGTGGACTTCGTGGGCTACACCGGCAGCGGCCCACGCCGGTCTCTCGTCCGCGGTGGCGTCATGGACATGCTGCCTGTGCACCACTCGCAGTTCCCGCATGTGTTCTCCCGAGGCCCGTTGGCGGCGGACATCGTGCTCATCCAGGTCGCGCCGCCGGGGCCTGACGGTGCTGGTGACTTTCTGCGTGGCGCTCCCCTCGACCGCCGGGGCGGCGAGCCGGATCGTCGAACGCCTATCCGGCCCCGTCAGCACTCCTCGCAGCGACGTCGGCCTGATCGTCACCGAGTACGGCGTTGCCGACCTGCGCGGCCTGCCTCTCACCGAACGCCGCAATCGTATGCTCGCCATCCCCCATCCCGACCACCGCGCGCACCTCGACTCCACCGGCCGACCTCGACACAGTCCATAAAGGACTTAAGTGGACGGCGCCGCGATGCCGATGCCACGATGTACTTCTGTTGCCCAGACGGGAGTTGCCGTGGCGGGAAAGACCACATATATACGGCTTTTGGCCAGCGCGGTCGCCATCAGTGCGACAATGGCCATACACGCAACGGAAGTCGTGGCCACTCCGGCTTCGCCGTTCACCGAGTACGGACCAGTGCCGTCGTCGCTCCCGGTCGGCGGGGTGTGCGAGGTCGAGTTCGACCATTCGGGAAAGCTGTGGGTGGAACAGTATCTGAGCAGCCAGATCGCCAGGTTCGATCCGGTTTCCGGGCAGTTCACCAACTTCAACACCCCGATGCCGCTGTCGGTACCGGGCGGGATGGACCTGGACTCGTCCGGCGCGCTGTGGATGCCCGGCGTCACCAGCAACACCCTGATCCGCGTGGACACGAACAACGGCACCATGTCCGAGGTCATGCTGCCGTGGGCGAACGCGTTCCAGACCACGCTGCTGGACATTCCGCTGCACGCGGGTCTCAGCCTGTCCAACGACATCGCGTGGGGCGCGGACAACGCGTTGTGGTTCACGCTGGGCGGCCTGGACTCCATCGGCCGCTACGACCCGGCCACCGGGCAGTTCAGCAAGTACACCGTGCCAGGTGAGATTCTCGGGCAGGTGCATTCGCTGTTCGGCATCATCAAACCCGGCCCCGGTCGCACGATCGTGTTCGGTGTGCCGCAGATGAACAAGATCGGCATGCTCGACATCGACACCAAGCAGATCACGCAGTTCACCGTGCCGACGCCCGCGTCCTTCCCGGTCGGGGTGCGCACCGCGCCGTCGGACGGCTCGATCTGGGTCGGCGAGTCGCTCGGCATGAAGATCGCCCGGATCAACCCCACCACCGGGCAGATCACCGAATACCCGCTGCTGGGCCTCAACGGCCTGCTGACCAGCATCCTCGGCGGCATCGGCAACCCGTTGCCGATGCCCGGCCCGATCGCCGAAGGCAGCGACGGCAACATCTACGTGTCGATCAGTTTCCCCGCCGCCATCGGCCTGGGGCACCAGGTCATGCGGTTCAACCCGGTCACCCATCAGGTGCGGATGTGGCCCACACCCTCGCCCGCGTCCTACCCGTGCGACATCAACCCGAACGACCCCGGCCGAATCTGGATGGGACTGCTGACACCCAACAAGATCGTCAAGTTCGACATGGCGCTGGCGAACTAGTTACTCGGGTGCCTTGGCCACGGCGTCGAGTGCGGCGTGCAGGTAGGGAATGAGCTTCTCGACGTCGGGGCCGGTGAGTTCGCTGTGTCCCAGCAACATCCGGTTGAGCATCACGCCGGCGCAGATCGCGATCAGCACGGCGGCCCGGCCGGTGGTGTTCTCGCCGGGCAGTGCGTCGGCCAGCCGTTGCTGGTAGTTGCGCTCGATGCTGTCGCGCATGATCTCGGCAGCTCGGGGGTTGGCCGCCGACCGCAGGGTGAGCAGCAGGCCGTCCTGCGCCGCCTTGTCGGTGCCGGTCAGCAGCTGCTTGGCCGCGTCGGCGTTGCCTTCGGGGGTCATCATCATCGACTTCTCGTAGGCGACGTCGACGACCTCGGCGAACAGCCCTTCCTTGGAACCGAAGTACCGGCTGATCAACCGGGTGTCCACATCGGCCGCGCGGGCGATCTCCCGCACCCCGGCCCCGTCGTAGCCGTGCTCGGTGAACGCCGCCCGGGCCGCGCGCAGGATGGCCGCCCGGGTCGCCTCGGCGTCCCGGCGGCGGACGGGACGCTCGTCGGCAGCCATGTGCCCAGGTTACGCCCCGGGAGTTGCATGTCCACAAGTGAGGACATACGATGTCCACAGTCGTGGACATACCGTCCGCGCAGACCAGTCCGAGGTGTTTCGACATGCCCATCCCCCAGCGTCACCTGGGTTCGCTCGCCGTCGGCGCGATCGGCTACGGCGCCATGAGCTTCGGCCGCCCCTACGGCCAGACGGCCGACCAGGCCGCCGACGCGGGCGCGCTGCTCGACCGCGCCGCGGAGCTCGGCGTCACCCTCATCGACACGGCCGACCTCTACGGCGACAGCGAGGAAATCATCGGCCGGGCCATCGCGGGGCGGCGCGACCAGTTCGTCATCGCCACCAAGTTCGGCATCACGCAGTCCCTGCTGGCCGAGGACGGCCCGAAGATGAACGGCCGGCCCGAGTACGTGCGCGAGCGCATCGAACGGTCGCTCACCCGCCTGGGCACCGACCACGTCGACTTGTACTACCAGCACCGCGTCGACCCGACAGTGCCGATCGAGGAGACCGTCGGCGCCATGGCCGAACTGGTGCAGCAGGGCAAGGTCCTGCACCTGGGCCTGTCCGAGGCCGCCCCGGACACCATCCGCCGCGCCCACGCGGTGCACCCGATCACCGCCATCGAGACCGAGTGGTCACTGTGGACGCGGGACATCGAGGCCGAGATCTTCCCGCTGACCAGGGAACTCGGCATCGGCATCGTGCCCTACAGCCCGCTCGGCCGGGGCATGCTCACCGGCAGCATCGCCTCCCGCGACGAGCTGCCCGAGAACGACTACCGCCGCAAGATGCCGCGGTTCGCCGACAGCACGTTCGACGCCAACCTCGCCGCCGTGCAGACCGTGCGCGACATCGCCGCCGCGCACGACGCCGCCCCCGGCCAGGTCGCGCTGGCCTGGCTACTGGCCAAGGCGCCCGACATCGTGCCGATCCCCGGCACCCTGCACATCTCGCGGCTGGAGGAGAACAGCGGCGCCGTCGGCCTCGTGCTGACCGCCGGGGAGATCGCCCGGCTGAACGACCTGCCGGTGCACGGCGAGAAGGAGATCTCGCTGGGCGGCAACTGGTTCGACGGGATCACACCCGCCGCCCGCTGACCGGCAAGGGCGGTCCGTAAAGCCGCCCGGAAGTCCCGCGCGCGGTGACAGGGTTACGGATACCGTCCAGCGGGTGGGAAAACGACTGTTCGTACTGACGTTGGCGCTGATCATCGGGAGTGTGTTCCTCGTCAGGCTCGGCGGGGACGACACCGGTGAAGGGGCGGGCGGCGGGAGAACCCTGATCCGCAACGCGTCCATGGTGCTCACGATGGATCCGGCACTGGGCACGCTGGAGAACGCCGACGTGCTGATCGACGGCGACCGGATCGCCGCTGTGGGGCAAGGGGTCGCCGCCGGGAACGCCAAGGTGATCGATGGCCGCGGCAAGATCGTGATGCCCGGGTTCGTGGATCTGCACACGCATCTGTGGCAGTCGCTGATCCGGGGCTGCGCGACGGACAAGGAACTCGACGGGTGGCTCGGTGGATGCGTTCTGCCGCTGCAGGGTTCGCCCGTGACCGGCGCCGACGCGTACGCGGGCGCACGTCTGTCCACACTGGACGCGATCGCCACCGGCGTGACCACGGTGACCGACTGGTCGCACGCGTTCAACGCGGACTTCGCTCGCGGCAACCTGCAGGCACTGCTGGACTCCAAGCAGCGGTTCGTGTTCGCGTTCATGGCGGGCACGGATCCGTGGATCGCCCCGGAGGCCCGCCGGGTCAAGAAGGACGTGATCGACCGCAACCCGTTGGCACACCTGCAGATCGGCACGCACCCGGCGAACTGGAACGTGGCGAACGTCGAGGCGTCCGAGAAACTGGCCGAAGAGCTGGGCGTGCCGTTGAACGTGCACCTGCTGGAGTCCAAAGCGGACCCGGCGACCGATCAGATGGGAGTGCTGCGACGAGCCGGTGCCCTGCGCCCCGGGTTGCTGGCCGACCACGTGGTCCACGCGACCGACGCGGAGCTGGATGAGCTTGCGGCACATGACGTCCGCATCGCCCACAACCCACTGTCCAATATGCGCCTGGCATCCGGTGTGGCGAACGTGCCGGGCATGAAGGCGCGGAATATGAAGGTCGGCCTCGGCCTGGACGGTGGTACGAACGACACATCCGACATGTTCAACGACATGCGGGCGGCGGTCGGCCTGCAGCGCGCGCAGTCCACCGATCCGGCCCGGTACCCGACACCCGCGGACGTGCTGCGGATGGCGACGCTGGGTGGGGCCGAAGCGCTGGGACTGGAGCGGGAGATCGGTTCCCTGACGCCCGGCAAGAAGGCGGACCTGCAGGTGATCGACCCGCAGGCGCTGAACTTCGCTCCGAAGGTGGACTGGACCAGCCAGCTGGTCTTCAACACGCAGCCGGTGAACGTGCAGTGGGTGTTCGTGAATGGCGTGGCGCTGAAGAAGGACGGCAAGGTCGTCGGGGACACGGGTCGCGCGATCTCGGACGCGCAAGCGGCAGCGGACCGGATGAAAACGTACCTGGGCCGGTAGAAGGCGCGCGGAGTGCCGGTAACCGGGGCGCGAAACCCGGTCACCGGCACATTTCGGGTCTCAGCGGCTCGCGTACTGAATCAATTCCACTGAGCCGCTTGCCTGCTGGTATATCGGTATGCCACCCTCGGGCTCCCTGCTTTTCTCGTTCGGCTTGGCACCGCCGCCAGATACCGGAGGAGATCATGTCCCTGTTGCGGCTCTCCGCGGCCGTTCTCACCGCTGCGCTCGTCTCCGTCGCGTCTGCTCTGCCCTCAGCACCCGCTGTCGCCGCCGCGCCCGCCGTGTTCGCCCATCCCGGCGTCCTGGTCAGCAAGTCCCAGCTGGACTTCGTCCGGACCAAGGTGAACGCCGGTGCCCAACCCTGGAAGTCCGCCTATGACAGCATGATGGCCAGCCAGTACGGCTCCCTGACCCGTACTCCGCACCCACGCGCCACGGTGGAATGCGGGCCCACGTCCAATCCCAACCTCGGCTGCACCGACGAACGCCAGGACGCGATCGCCGCGTACACGATGTCGCTCGCCTGGTACATCAAGCGGGACACCAGGTACGCGCAGAAGGCGATCTCGATCTTCGACGCGTGGTCGGGCACCATCAAGACCCACACCAACAGCAACGCCCGGCTGCAAACCGGCTGGGCCGGCGCCGTCTGGCCGCGCGCCGCGGAGATCATCCGCTACAGCGACGCGGGCTGGTCGGCCGCCAGCATCACCAAATTCTCCACGATGCTGCGCAACGTCTACCTGCCTGTGCTGATGCCCGGCGCACCCACCACGAACGGCAACTGGGAGCTGGTCATGATGGAGGCCGCCATCGGCATCACGGTGTTCCTCGAGGACAAGACCAACTACGACAAGGCGATGGCGAAGTTCCGGGCCCGGGTTCCCGCCTACATCTACCTGACCAGTGACGGTGCCTACCCGAAGGGCCCCGCGGGCACCAACATCACCACCAGGGCGCAGGTCGTCGCCTACTGGCACGGCCAGAGCACGTTCGCCAACGGCGTCACCCAGGAGACGTGCCGGGACTTCACGCACACCGGGTACGGCATCGCGTCGATCTCCCACGTCGCCGAGACGTCCCGGATCCAGGGCAGCGACCTCTACACCACGGACGTCGGCCAGCGGCTGCAGTACGCGCTGGGCCTGCACTCCACCTACCAGCTGGGCACCGCGATGCCGTCCTGGCTGTGCGGTGGCACGAAGAGCGGGAGCCTCGGCCCGGTCACCGAGGTCGGCCTCAACGCCCTGCACACCCGCCTGGGCATCGGCATGGCCAACACCCAGCAGCTGACCGAGCAACGGCGTCCGGCGGGCAGCGACAACCTGTTCGTCGCCTGGCAGACCCTGACGCACGCGGAAAACCCGTCCTGACCCAAGGGTTCACGAACCGGGCATGGCCGGATCCGGCACCGGCCATGCCCATCCCGTGTCCTACTGCCAGATCGCGGTGTCCGGGTCGATGCCGTGGGCTCGAGCACTGGCGTCGATGATCCGGCGGAACCACGTGGCCAGTCCGGCGCGGATGCCCTCGTAGTGGGCGGCGTAGCCCGGATCCGCCTCGAACATCCGGCCGAGACAGACCTGCATCGGCCTGGTGAGCGGAAAGTACGAGGCGAACACTTCACGGTGCCGCTCGGCGAGGTGATTCGCTTCCGGGCTGCCAGGGGCGACGCCCGCGTCCATCGCCTCCCCAAGGGCACGTTCGAAGCCGGCCATGGTGTCCGCGATGGCCTGCCATTCCTCCGGACTACGTGCGGCCGAGTTCTCGGCGTACTGCTGCCATTGCGTCGTGTCTCCGTAGCGCTGGCGGGCTTCGGCGGGCCAGTCCGGATTCCACTGGGCGCCGAAGATCTCGGCCTGCTGCTCGATGGTCAGCAGCGGGCCGTGCTCATGGGCGTCGATCATCCGATCCAGTTCGGCGCTGAGCCGCTGGAGACGATCGATCCGGTCGGCGACCTGGGCGCGCTGGGCGCGCAACGCCGTCGGTACGTCCGCGGCCGAGTCGTCCAGAATGGCGCGGATCCGGTCCAGGCCGACACCGTTCTCCCGGTAGACGACAATGCGGTGCAGCCGTTCCAGATCACCGGCGGTGTAGAGCCGGTATCCGGCGGCCGTGCGCAGCGACGGCCGGGCCAGGCCGATCTCGTCCCAGTGGTGCAGCGTGCGGACCGTCACGCCCAGACACGTCGAGACCTGACCGACGGTCATGGCATCAGACATGCTCCTCATTGTCGCCGCTGCTCGGTGCGGTGATCCCGACGGCTGCGAGGTTGCGCGCCTCCTGACTGGCCGGATCGAACGGCTTCGCCGCGGTGAGCACGATCCGGGCGTTCTCGGGGGTGATCACCTCCACATCGCGGGTGTTCCAGGGCGTGTCCCGCGGACCATCGACCGAGTCCGGGCGCAACTCCCGGCAGGCCTCGGCAACGGAGTCGAGCTGGCTGAGCACGCACGCGAAACTGACGCTCATCGCCGGTGCCTGCTCTGGAACGCCGTCCGCCGAGACGAGCAGGACGTCCTGGAACGCCCACCGGCGCAGGTGCACGAGCCTGCCGGGGATCGCGAACAGCTCGAAGAACCCGAGCCCACGAACCCAGAAATCCACCGACGCCGCCATATCGCTCGTCGGGATCGTCACGAACGCGGGCATGCCGTAGATGCCCCGGAACGGCTCGGGCGGCACCGCATCCGGCCCGGGCACCGGCACCGGACTCATCTCGAACGCGTTGTAATAGTCACTCACACCCCTACCCTCAACCCTCCCGTAACGTGAGAGTCAAGCCCTTAGTCCTGGTCGGGCAGGAGCTGGAGGATGTGGTCGAGGGCGGTGTCGATGTGCTCACGCATCAGGTCGGCGGCCTGCTCGACCTTCCCCGCCTCGTAGGCGGCCAGGATCGCGGCGTGCTCCGCGGCCTCCTCGCGGTCGGTGCGGCCGCGCCGCCACCCGACGGTCGCCGCGAGGGCGGTGAGGTCCTGCAGCTGGTCCAGCTGACCGGTGAGGAACCTGTTGCCGCACTGGGTGTACAGCACTTGGTGGAAGCTGCGGTTGGCGACGCTGACCGCGGCGAGGTCGTCGGCCGCCGCGGCCGCCACCGCCTCCTTCAAAGCGGCCGCCGCGGCCGGTTCGGGGCGGGCGCCGCGGCCGGTGACGGCCAGGCCGATCGCGTACGGCTCGATCAGCACCCGCGCCCGGTACAGCTCGCTGACCAGTGACCGGTCGATCCGCCGCACGTTGACCTGCTGGTAGGCGCCCAGCTCGACCAGTCCGGTCGAGCGCAGCAGCTTGAGCGCCTCGCGGACCGGGGTCTTGGACACCTCGAACCGGGCCGCGAGGTCCCGCTCGGACAGCGGGTGCCCGGCCGGCAGGGCCCCGCTGAGGATGGCCATCCTGATGGCGTCGACAACGAGGTCCGTGCGGGTCTTCGGTTCGCCCAGCGGGGCCAGTCGCAGTTCTCCGGTCACCGGGTCAGTCTCCCACTACGCCTCCTTGAGGGCCTGCTCGTAATCCTTCCTCAACCACCATGACCGGTCCCTCCCCTCCGGCACGCCTCGGCCAGGGCGCGCTGCCGGTCCGGGCCGGATCCGTGGACCACGCCGGCACCACCACTGTCGAGGCGTGGCGGCCGACAGCGGCGATGGGCATGGTGGCCCACGGATCCGGGTCGCCGAACACGCTGACTGGCCGGGTGGGGTGAGTGCCAGTCACCGCGTCGACGACGTCGGCGAGCAGAATGGCCGCGGCCTCGAGGCGGACGGCCAGCAGGTGTTCCAGGATGTCCTCAGGAAGGTTTCGGTCGTATCGCACGGCGTCCCGCAGTGAACCGGCCACAGAGGACGGATCGAGGCCACGGTCGTGCCACGCCAGGCGACAGGCAGCGCAACAGCAGATCGACAACAGCCTCATGGCCGCGGGACTCCACGCGCCCGCGGTTTTGTCGTGCAGGCTGCCGTGCGCGACACCTCGTTGTGCCCAGGCTTCCAGCAATACCCCGGTGATGTCGGTGTCGCGCACGGCTTCCACAGCCAGTGTGGCGGCGTACTCCCTTACTTCCAACCATCGGGGACACAGGGTGTGCGAGTATGAATCGCCAAAACAGTTCACCACAGCCACATCCGGGTGCGCCTCGCCCAGACGCGTGTTGTGGGTGAGCACGATCCACGCTGTGACATCGATTCCGGCCGCGATGAGTGTCTCGCTGGCCGCACGGAACGGGTCCGCCTCGTCGAGCCACGTCGCCGGAGCGGGACCAGACGGCGGCCTGCCCACGCCTGCGGCCGGATCTCCCGGTACAGCGCCGAAGCGGGTGCGGTGACGATCTGGTGGCCCGGATGCAGCGGAGTCGCCGCCCGGACGCCGTGATAGGCGCAGGCGAGCGTCACATCCGTGATCCCGTACCCCGCGACCCGGTGCGGGAACAACTCGTCGCCCAGGACATCCCAGGGGTAGGCGTGCGCGGTGATCCTGGTCATGCCGTGGTCTCCCGCCAGTCCAGCCGGGGCAGCTCGTCGCGCAGCCAGAGCCCGAGCCCCGGCGTCGTGGGCGCGGCCAGTGTGCCACCGTCCACAAGCGACACACCCTCGGTGATCCGGGGGAAGTACTCGTGGTGCAGCCGGACGATCTCGGCGGAACACGGGTTGCGCACCGAGGTGAGCACGTGCGCCGCGGCCCAGAGGTTGACCGGGCCCGAGTTGCCGTGGGTGGCCAGCGGGACGCCGTACACCTCGGCGAGATCCGCGATCCGGCGGCCCTCGGTGATGCCGCCGCTCCAGGTCAGGTCCGCGATCACCACGTCAAGGCCGCCCGCTTGGAGCAGGCGCTGCAACTGGTACCGCGTCTGCAGCCGCTCGCCGCCCGCGATCGGCACCGTGCTCTTCTCCCGCAGCCGCGCCCATTCCGCGGCGTTGTCCGAGGAGACCGGATCCTCCAGCCAGCGCACCGGCAGCTCGTCCAGCGCGCGCAGGATCTGGCCGGCGCAGCCCGGGCTCCACAGCCCGTGCGCGTCGATCATGATCTCCATCCGGTCGCCCAGCACCGCGGCGATCTTGCCGATCCCGGCCACGCCCTCGGCGAGCTGAGCGGTGGTGATGTACTGGCCCTTGCTGGCGGCGGCGTAGGTGTCGAAGGGTGACCACTTCATTCCGTTGATCCCGGCGGCGAGCAGTTCCTCAGCCAGGCCAACGGGATCCTGGCGCGCTCTGTCCTCATCGGACAGTCCGTTGTAGGACCCGCAGGTGTTGTAGACCGGCACGGAGTCGTGCACCGAACCACCCAGCAGTGCGCCGATCGGCAGACCGGCGGCCTGACCGGCGATGTCCCACAACGCGATGTCGATGGCGGAGATGGCGCGCATCTCGGCGCCCGCGTAACCGTGGTAGGCGACGTGGTCGAACATCGTGTGCCACAGCGCGGTGATCCGGCGTGGGTCGGCGCCGATCAGGAACTGCACGGCCAGGTCGTGGACGACCGCGGCGGTGCGCACGTCCGCGGTCTGGCCGAGCCCGGTCAGCCCGGCGTCCGTCCGGACCTGGACGAACACGTACGGCTGGGACACCGGCAGGTCCGGCACGATCGTCTCGATGGCGGTGATCCGCATACTGGACCGTCCTCAGTGGACCGAGTTGACGGACGCCCGGTACTCCCCCAGCGTCGCGGCGTCGGGCGGATAGGTACCGCGCAGCGGCGCGCCGTTCTGCACCTTGCGCAGGATGAACTCCTCCACCCGTTCCTGCGCCAGCCCGGCCTGCGCGATGACCGGCACGAGCTTGCGCGGCACGCACACGACCCCTTCGGCGTCGCCGACCATGACGTCCCCCGGGTAGACGGCCACTCCGGCGCAGCCGATCGGCACCTGCAGGTCGACCGCGTGGTGCATGGCCAGGTTCGTCATCGGCGAGGACCCGGACGCGTACACGTTCATCGTCAGGTCCGCGATCGCCGGGGTGTCCCGCAGCGTGCCATCGGTGACCACGCCCGCGCATCCCCGCACTTGCATACGGGTCAACAGGATGTGCCCGGCCGAGGCGGCCCGCCCCTCCCCGCGGCAGTCCATCACCAGCACGTGCCCGGGCGGGCAGGTCTCCACGGCCTTGCGCTGCGGATGGTCGTAGTCGTCGTACACATCGAGGATGTCGAGATCCTCGCGGGACGGGATGTAGCGCAGGGTGAACGCCTCCCCGGCCATCCGAGAGCCGTCCCGGCTCAGCATCCGCAGCCCCGCCAACACCTGGTTGCGCAGGCCGAGGCGGAAGAGCTGGGTCGCCAGGGTGGCGGTGCTCGTCTCGCTCAGCGCCGCGAGGTCGGTGGGGTGCAGGGGCTCGAAGGTGGTCAACGAAGTCAACCTCGTCTCGTGGCTGCTGGATTCGACCGAGCTGTGCGATTCGACTGAAAGGAGAGTGGCATACCGATATACCACTGAGCAAGAATGTGTCCACCTTGTTGCGACGCTGAATGCGGTTCATGTATGTGATCGGAGTGCTCGATGAGGAGACCCCGCCCCAGCGGGGATCTGCACGACTACCTGAGCCAGCACCGTATTTCTGCATCCCGTGCAAGAACGACGGCCGGGCGATCGGGATCATCGACTTCGTCCAGTACTCCACCATCAACGTGGACGCGATGGCGATCCTCGACCTCGGCGTGCAGATCACCGCGGGACGGCAGCCAGCCACGCGAACTGGCCCGGACCCGGAGCTGGCACTACTCGAACTACAACCTGGCCGCCTTCGGCCGCCTGGCGGCGATCGGCGGCCACATCGGCGAGGACCTCTGGCACTACCAAGGCCCGCAAGGACAATCCCTGGTCAAGGCGGTGGACCTGCTGCTGCCCGCCGCCACCGGCGACCAGCCGTGGACCTTGCCGGAACTGGAGTTCTACCGGTACGCGGCGAGCGACATCACCCACGCCGCCGCGGAAGCCGGTGACCGGCAGGCGGCCCAGGCGGTGCCGAAGCTCGAACCGTTGCCCGCCGGGAACATCTGGGACCTGCGACCCGCGCCGCAGCACGCGTTCTGAGATCCACGGATGGCGGTGGCGCGACGGCGCCGTCCCTTCCCACGAGGCTTTCCCGGATTGACGAAGTTCCGCCGATCTCGTTCCACTGCGAGACGCCGAGTGCCGTGGTGACAAGCAGGAAGGTGAGCCTCAACAGACGGCCGTCCGTGGCCGTGATCGCGCTCTCGCCTTGGGCGGGACCGCGATACCGGCCGCGTCGGCATACGCAGATTCTCCTGTACCTCAATCGAAATCGGGCCCGTCCCGGGTGATCACGCTGGTCACCGGGGACCGGGTCACGCTCACCGCCGACGGAGCGCTGCCCCGGGCGGCCAAGGGCCGTGAGCACATCAAGTTCGTGGTCGACACCGACGCGCGTGGCGATGTCCACGTCACGCCGTCGGACACGCTGTCCTCGCTGAAGTCCGGGCGGCTGGACCCGCGGTTGTTCGACGTGACCCAGTTGGTCGCCGATGGGTACGCCGACGACGTCCGCGCGGACATTCCGCTGATCGTCGGCGCTCGCGGGATGGCCGTGGCCGCGCAGGTCACCCGGGACTTGCCGAGCATCGGCAGCACCGCGGTGAAAGCGGCCAAGGACACCAAGTTCTGGACCTCCCCCATCGCCAGGCAGCAGCGCATCTTGCTGGACGGCAAGGTCAAGGCGTCGCTCGACCGCAGCGTCCCGCAGATCGGTGCACCCGAGGCGTGGAAGGCCGGATTCACCGGTGGCAACACCAAAGTCGCCATCCTGGACACGGGAATCGACACCACCCACCCGGATCTGGCCGACGCCATCGACCAGGCCAAGGACTTCACCGGCAGCCCGAACGGCATGGCCGACAAGGTGGGTCATGGCACGCACATGGCGTCGATCGTGACCGGCGAGCACCCGAAGTACCGTGGTGTGGCACCGGATGTCCGGCTGATGGTCGGCAAGGTCCTTGACGACAACGGGTTCGGCAGCGACTCGCAGATCATCGCCGGCATGGAGTGGGCCGCCACCTCGGGCGCCAAGGTGATCAACATGAGCCTGGGCTCTCTCAGCTCGTCGGACGGCACCGACCCGATGTCCCAGGCGGTCAACACCCTTACCACGCAGACCGGGGCGCTGTTCGTGATCGCCGCGGGCAACAGCGGGTTGCCGGTGTCGGCGCCTGGTGCCGCGGACGCCGCGCTGACCGTGGACGCGGTCGACCACGATGACAACCTCGCGCCTTTCTCCAGCCGCGGTCCTCGCTTCGGCGACAACGCGGTCAAACCCGAGATCACCGCGCCTGGCGTGGGCATCGTCGCGGCGATGGCCAAGGGCAGCGAGATCGAGGCCAACTACCCGCACGTCGACGACACCCACGTGGCGCTCGACGGCACCTCGATGGCCACGCCCCACGTCACCGGCGCCACGGCCATCCTCGCCGGTGAGCACCCTGGCTGGCGGGCCGAGCAGCTCAAGTCCGCGCTCACCGGCAGTGCCAAGCCGAACCCGGCGCTGGGCGTGTTCAACCAGGGCGCGGGACGCGTGGACGTGGCCAAGGCAGTGAAGCAGCAGGTCCGGGTCACCCCGGAGACGCTCACGATCGGCACCGCGCAGTGGCCGCACAACGACGACCAGCCCGTCGACAAGACCCTGACCCTCCACAACGACGGCACCGCACCCGTCACGGTGCCGCTGACGCAGGACATCAAGGGCCCGGACGGGAAACCAGCCCCAGCCGGCGACATCCGTATACCGCTGTCGGTCGACCGTGAGGTCGAGAGCTACACCGTGAAGCTCACCTTCGTCGGGTTCGACGGCAAGCCCACGTCGAACTTCCACAACCGGTTCATCAACCTGGACAAGCGGGAGAGCTTCGACCTGGCCGGCACCCCCGAGGCGCCCGGCGTCGTCGTCGCCCGGGTTCCCAAGGGCCGCTACATGTTCGCCGGGTGGATGACCGTCGACGAAACCGGGCAGCCGCCGATCACCGCGCGGGTCGAACCGGAAGTCGTGCTGGACAAGGACTGGACGGCCACCATCGACGCCCGCCAAGGCGTCCGGCCTGCGTTCACCATCGACAAACCCAACGCCCGGATCAACTCCGTGATGATGCGGTTCGGCACGGACACCGTGTGGGGCGGTGAGCAGAACACCGGGATGCGGCTGTTCGCACAGAGCATCGACGACGTGCTCGTCCAGCCTTCCAGCACCGCGCATCCCGGCCAGTTCCAGCTCACCGTCGAGTCCTTCATGGCCGCACCGGACGGCAAGGGAGGGTTCAGCACCAGCCCGTACCAGTACAAGGTCCGCAAGTACGAGGACGGTCGCGTACCATCCACAATGGACTACCGCGTGCGCGACCAGGAGCTGGTCCGGGCGCGCGCGGAGTTCGCGGCGACCAAGCCCGATGCCGTCTACTTAGGACGTGCGTTGGGTGAGGCCGGCTGTCTGTGGTACGAGGAGCCGATGCGGGAGTTCAGCATCAGCGCGTACCAGCTGCTGGCGACCACAGTGGACGTTCCGCTGCTGGTGGCCGAGACCTCGGACGGGGCGCACATGAACTCCGTCGACTTCATCAGGGCCGGGGCGGTGACCTTCGGCGTGCGGGCGAGCACGACCCAGCGGGGTGGCATCACCGGTGCCATGCGCACGGCCCACCTCGCCGACGCGTACCGCCTGCGTGCCGAGGTGCACGGTTCGGACATCCCGAACCAGCACCTGTGCATGGCCATCTCGAACAATCGTGATGATCATCCTTCGGCCAGCCTCGTCCTCCCGGTGTTCCTGGAACTGAACCAGTTCGGCCTGATCGGCACGATCTGGTCGGTCGTGCTGCCGCTGTCCTTCTTCCCGTTCGGCGTCTACCTGGTCTACATCTACTTCGCCACCAGCCTGCCCCGCGAGATCATCGAGGCGGCCCGGATCGACGGGTGCAGCCAGTTCCAGATCTTCAGCAGGATCGCGCTGCCGCTGGCCAAACCCGTGGCCGCCCTGGTCGCGTTCTTCAGCTTCGTGGGCAACTGGAACAACTTCTTCCTGCCCTATCTCGTGCTGCCCAACAGCGACCAGTTCCCCCTTCAGGTCGGCCTCAACCAGCTGCTGTCCTCGACCCCCGCGTTCAATCCCGTCGCGGGCGGCGGCCTGAACATCACCAGCCCCGAGCTGGCCCTGGCCATCCTGATCGCCGTCACCCCCGTGCTGGTCCTTTTCCTGTTCTCCCAGCGAGCCCTCGTCTCGGGCATGCTGGCCGGCTCCACCAAGGGCTGACCGCCATCGAGGAGGAACGGTGGCCCCTCCTCGATGAACGGCCGGGCCTTACTTCAGGTGCCGGGCCAGGAACCGGTTCCCGTCCTCACCCGCGTAGTGCGGGACGCCGGTGTGCCCGCCCATGTTGGCGTGCAGGCTCTTCTCCTTGGAGCCGAAGGCGTCGAACAGGTCCAGGGCCATCTGCCGGTCGTTTCCTTCGTCGTCCCACTGCAGCAGGACATGCAGCGGGATGGTGACCTGCCGTGCCTCCTCGAACATGCTGCGGGGCACGTAACTCCCGGCGAACAGAACGGCGGCCGTGATGCGCGGCTCGACGACAGCGAGCCGGGTGGCGATGGCGATCACCCCGCCCGCGAACCCGACCGGGCCGCCGATCTCGGGCAGCTCGAGCAGGGCGTCCAGGGTCGCCTGCCATTCCGGGACCGCCTGTTCCACCAGCGGGAGGATGAGCCGGTCGACGATGTCGTCGCTGACCGGTTCACCGGCCTCCAGCGCCCGGCGCAGATCGGCGCGGGCTTCGTCGGCGACGGCCAACCGGGGCCGGTCACCGCCGCCAGGGAGCTCGATGGTGGCCGCGGCGTAACCCTCTGCCGCGGAGTGCTGGGCCCGGGCCGCCAGCCTGGGATACATCCGCTGTACTCCGCCAGGGTGGCCGAGCAGGATCAGCGGGGCCGGTGCGGACGTGGAGGCGGATGCGGGCGTCCAGAGGATGCCGGGAATCTCGCCGAGGGTGAATTCGCGCTCGAGGACGCCGTCGCCGAGGCGCTGTTCGGAAGTGAATCGCACGGTCGTGCCTTTCGGGAGTGCTCGTGAAACGGCGCTCCCGGGCGACCTACCGCCCGACCGTGACCTCAGAGGGGAGCACCCATGTCGTCAGGTTCACGGGTACCACCTCCTCGGTCTCTCGCACGGCCGCCGAAAGCTAGCAGTGGTTCCCATGATCCGCCAACGAGTTTTTCTACGTTGACAGTGTCACGTTGACAGTGTCATTGTGGAGCGGTGAACGAGGACGGGCTGTGGACGTTGGAGCAGCTGTCGGAGCGGGTCGCTGACGCGCTGGCCGTCGACTACGACGGGCAGCCCAGCGGCCGGGTCCGGGAGCTGCCCACCGGTCGCACCATCCGGTGGTACACCACCATCGGCCTGGTCGACCGGCCTGCCGGGATGCGCGGGCGCACCGCGCTGTACACCCACCGCCACCTGCTGCAACTCGTCGCGGTGAAGCGCCTGCAGTCCGCCGGCACCTCACTCGCGGACATCCAGCGGCAGCTGGTGGGCGCCACCGACGCCACGTTGGAGGCGCTGGCCAGGGTGACTGGGGACGCGGCCAGGCCCGCGCTTCGTTCCGGACGGTTCTGGGCGGCCGCGCCTGCGGCACCCAACGGTGACAGTGTCAACGAGGAGCCCGCCGCACGGGTCGTGCACGGTATCCGTCTCACTGACAGTGTCACGGTGTTGCTCGATGCCGCGACCCGGACGCCGGACGCGGCCGAGGCGGCCGCCATCCAGGCCGCCGCAGCACCACTGCTCGACCTGCTCAGCCAGCTGGGCCTGGACCAACACAGAGGGGACGCATCATGAACGTGGATCTGCGGGGTCCAGAGGCTGCCGAGGACGCCGGTCTCGGGTGTCTGCGCACGTCGCGTGGCAACTTACCGCTCGACGAGATCGATGTACGGGCCACTGTCACCGGCCTGGCCAGCCAGGTCGAGCTCACCCAGGGGTTCGTCAACAGTCACGCGGAACCGCTGGAGGCCACCTACATCTTCCCGTTGCCGCCGAGGTCCGCGGTCACCGCGTTGCGCATGCTGGTCGGCGATCGCGTGGTCGATGGCGTGCTCAAGGAACGAGGCGAGGCGAGGGAGGACTACGACCGCGCCATCACCGAGGGCAAGCGTGCGTCGATCGCGGAAGAGGACCGGCCGGGGGTGTTCACCATGCGGGTCGGGAACATCATGCCCGGTGAGCGCGTCACCGTTCGGCTGACGCTGGCCGGGCAGCTGCCGTACGAGGACGGTCTGGCGACGTTCCGGTTCCCGCTCGTCGTCGCGCCCCGGTACATCCCCGGCTCGCCGCTGCCCGACGGTCAGGTCGGCACGGGGACGGCGCTGGACACCGACGCGGTCCCGGACGCCTCCCGGATCAGCCCGCCGGTGCTGCTGCCCGGCTTCCCCAACCCGGTCCGGCTGTCGGTCGGCGTGGACATCGACCCGGCCGGGCTGCCCCTGTCCGGCATCGAGTCGAGCCTGCACACGGTGGTGACCGAGGGACGGCACGTCCGCCTCGAACCCGGTGAGCGCGCCGACCGTGACTTCATCCTGCGGCTGCGGTTCGGCGCCGACGACGCGGTGTCGACGTCGCTCGCGGTGCTGCCCGACTCATCGGGCGGCACGTTCGCGCTCACCCTCGTTCCCCCGGCGACGGCCCGCGCCGCCCGGCCCCGGGATGTGGTGCTGGTCCTCGACCGGTCGGGCTCGATGGAGGGCTGGAAGATGGTCGCGGCCCGGCGCGCGGCCGCCCGTATCGTCGACACGCTGACCACTGTGGACAGTTTCGCGGTGCTCGCGTTCGACCACACCGTCGAAACTCCGCCGGACCTGCCGACCGGGCTGGTGGAAGCCAGCGACCGCAACCGTTTCCGGGCGATCGAGCACCTCGCCGGGCTGGATGCCCGCGGTGGCACGGAGATGCTGGCGCCGTTGCAGCAGGCTGCCCGCCTGCTCGGCACTGCCGGTGACCGCGATCGTGTGCTGGTCCTGGTCACCGACGGGCAGATCGGCAACGAGGACCAGATTCTGCGGTCGCTGTCGCCGGAGTTGTCCGGGGTGCGCGTGCACACCGTGGGCATCGACCGGGCGGTCAACGAGGCGTTCCTGCAACGGCTGGCGGGGCTCGGCGGCGGGCGGTGTGAGCTGGTCGAGTCCGAGGACCGGCTCGACGAGGCCATGCAGCACATCCACCGCCGGATCGCCGCTCCCCTGGTGACCGGCCTGCGGGTAACCGCGGGTTCGTTGGCCGTGGAGCCTCTTTCGCTTGCGCCGCAACCGTTACCCGACTTGTTCACCGGCGCGCCGGTCGTCATCGGCGGGCGGTTCACCGGCCCGGCGAGCGGCACGGTCACCGTCACCGGCGACGACTGGCAGACCACCGTCACAGCCACGCCGAGCGACAACACCGCGCTGGGCGCGGTCTGGGCGCGGGCGCGGATCCGCGACCTGGAGGACAAGTACGTCACCGGCGGGCAGACCGAGCCGGAGATCGTGGAAACCTCGCTGCGCTACGGGGTTCTGTCCCGGTTCACCGCGTTCGTGGCGGTGGACGAGGAGGTGGTCAACGAGGCAGGCGGCCTGCACCAGGTGACCCAGCCGGTTGAACAGCCAAGTGGCTGGGCCGGCGCCGGTTCGCTCAGCAGGTTCCGCGCAGCCATGCCCTTGGCCGCCCCGGCTCCGCAGCTCTTCATGCCGCAAGGAGGAGGCTACGGCGCCGCACTGCAAGCAGACGGCTTCGCGCTCGCGGAAGAAGCCGAGGCACCAGGTTCCGTGGTCGCGGACATGTCACCAGCACCCGCCCGGCCAAGGCGGGCGGCGGCGGCTGCGAAGCCCGCGATCGAGCCGCACGAACCCCAGACGGTGCAGGAGTTCGCCGCGCTCGAACTGTTGGCACTGCGGTCCTCCACGGAAACAGACCCCACAGCCCGCGCCACCATCCTGGCAGCCCTGGCGGACCGCATCCGAAACCTGCTGTCCACCATGACCGAGTACGCCGAA
>CBIMJO010000017.1:0-20443 GCA_966244135.1 uncultured Actinocrispum sp.
GTCCGCAGCCGCCGCGGCACGGTCCCGGATCTTCCCGAGGGACGCGGCTGGTTGTTCGTCGAGGTGACCGGCGACCCGGCCGGGATCATCGCCGACTCGGGTGCGCTGGATACGTTGGTGGTCAACGATTCCGCGCACACGGCGGCGCTGTGGCGGATCCGGGAGGACGGCGCGGGGTTGTCCTCCCGGTCCATGAAAGGACTTCCGGCGCACGCGGGCTGGGAGGACGCGGCCGTCCCGCCGGAGCGGCTGGGGGAGTACCTGCGGGACTTCGAGCGGCTGCTGGCGGACTACGACCTGACGAGCATGCCATACGGGCACTTCGGTGACGGCTGTGTGCACGCGCGGATCGACTTTCCTTTCCATGAACCGCAGGGAACGCGGTTGTTCCGCCGGTTCCTGATGGACGCCGCGAAGCTGGTCGCGTCGTACGGTGGCTCGATGTCCGGCGAGCACGGCGATGGCCGGGCCCGGGGCGAGCTGCTGCCGTTGATGTACTCGTCTACGGTGATAGACCTTTTCGCTCAGGTGAAGGACGTCTTCGACCCGCGCGACCTGTTGAACCCCGGCGTGATCGTCCGGCCGCGCCCGGTCGACGCGGACCTGCGGCCGCGGGTCATGCCCAAGCTGAAGCTGGCTTATGGCCATGATTTCAACGCCGAGGTGCACCGCTGCATCGGTGTCGGCAAATGCCGCGTGGACGCTGTGACGTCGAAGGGCGCGGTGATGTGCCCGTCCTATCGGGCCACTTTGGACGAGAAGGACTCCACCCGCGGCCGCGCGCGGGTACTGCAGGAGATGGTGGACGGCTCCCTCGAAGGCGGCTGGCGGTCGCCGGAGCTCAAGGAGTCGCTGGACTTGTGCTTGTCCTGCAAGGGGTGTTCGGTCGACTGCCCGACCGGTGTGGACATGGCCACATACAAGTCCGAGGTCCTGCACCAGGCCTACAAGCGGCGGCTGCGTCCGGTGACGCACTACTCGCTCGGCTGGTTGCCGCGCTGGGCCCGGCTGGCTGCGCTGAGACCCGCGCTGGTCAACAAGATCATGCGCGGCCCGCTCGCCGGTCTGGTGAAACGCGCCGCGGGGATCGACCGTCGGCGGCCGTTGCCGCTGTTCGCCGAGCAGACCTTCCGCCAGTGGTTCGCGCAACGCTCCGCGCGGCAAGGAAAACCGGTCGTGCTGTGGGTGGACACGTTCACCGAGCACTTCACGCCCGAGGTGGGCCGGGCCGCGGTCGAGGTGCTGGAGTCGGCCGGGTTCCAGGTCCGGTTGTCCGCCAAGGGGTTGTGCTGCGGGCTGACCTGGATCTCCACCGGCCAGCTGGGGCCGGCCAGGCGCATCCTCAACCGCGCGGTCAAGTCCCTGGTCAAGGAGAACGCGCCCATCGTCGGCCTGGAACCGTCCTGTACCGCGGTGTTCCGCTCCGACGCCCGCGACCTGGTCCGCAAACGCAAGGTCGACGTGCACACCCTCGCGGAGTTCCTGACCGCCGCCAACTGGGCACCAGACCTCGGCGGCGTGGAAGCGGTCGCCCAGCCCCACTGCCATCACCACGCCGTCATGGGCTGGGAGAAAGACGCGGCCTTCCTGGCCAAGGCCGGCGCGTCGGTCACCTCCGTCGGCGGCTGCTGTGGCCTCGCGGGCAACTTCGGTGTCGAAAAAGGACACTACGACGTCTCAGTGGCCATCGCCCGCAGCGAACTCCTCCCCGCCGTCCAGGACACCAACGAGATCCTCGCCGACGGTTTCTCCTGCCGCACCCAGCTGGACCACCTCGCCGGCCGCCACGCCAAACACCTCGCCGAACTGCTGGCCGAGCACCTCGACTAGGACCACCTGGCCCGCCCTTGTTGCGCCCCGGGCGCCTCGCTACCGTTACGCGGAGCGATCGGAGCATCACAAGGGGGAGAGGGATGACGACTGCGTGGGGTGCGATCCCGCCACCGTCGCCGGCGGTCGCGCAGGCGGCCGCGTCCATGACCTTGGGGCAGTTGGTGCGGCCGCACGGCATCACGCACAGCCTCGCCGGAGGCCAGGCCGGCACGATCGGCAAGGCGATCCTCTACAAGGTGATGACGTGGTTCGCGTGGCTGCTGCTCGTCTTCGCTGGAGTCGGCTTCTTCACGGGGCTGCCGCTTCTCGGTGCCGGGCTGCTGGTGGCGGCCGTGCTGATCTTGGTGATCGGCTACCTGATGCTGAAGCGAATGGCCGTGAAGGGTGCGCCGGCGAGCGAGTACCTGTACGAGTACGAGCTGGGTCTCGCGTGTCCCACGCAGGACAGTGCGATCGCGTTCCGCTGGAGCGACATCGTCCAGATATACGAGGATGTCATCCACTATGCCAACAATGGCATCTACCGCCACACCTACAACGAATACACGCTGGTGGCCTCCAACGGGTGGAAGGTCAAGTTCAGCGGCCAGTCGAACAGGAACCGGCCGGACCAGGTCTTCGGGCTGCTTCCGGCGTTCCACCAGAAGGTCCTCGAGCCGCTGGTGTCCGCGGCGGTGAACCGGATCAATGCCGGGGGACAGGTTCCGTTCGGGGCGGTGGCGATCGCGGGGCAGGGGATCGTGGGGCCGCAGGGTGGGGTGCCGTGGGGGCGGGTCAGTGAGATGGCCGCCAAGGACGGCAAGGTGCGGATCAAGGTGGATGGGCAGAAGTGGTGGTCGGCGGACAGCAAGACCGTGCCGAACTTCCAGGTGTTCTGGCATCTGGCCGAGCAGCTGCGGGCCGGTCAGCAGCAGCCGCGTTAGGTCTGCTGTCTGCGGAAGATCATGAACAGCAGGCGGAGTCCGATGAGGACGCTGATCACCAGGAGGTTGTAGCCGATCACTTGGTAGAGGGTGGTCTCGGCTATCAGGCGCGGGCCGCCGGTGGTGCCCAGCAGCAGCACGGCCATGATTCCTGTTGTGGCGCCGATGAAGGCCAGCAGGATCTGGTGCACGATGGTGTTGATGACCTGGCGGTCTCTTTCGTCCGCGAACAGGCGGATGTTCATCGACAGGCGGCCTTCCTCCAGGGCGCTGCCGATCCGGTCGACCCGGCGGGGGAGCCTGCGCAGCACGGGGAGCAGGGTCATCAGCTCCTGTGTCACCGTTTGCTTGAACGAGTCCGGGTCCATCTGCTGGGTCAGGCGGACGGTCGCGTAGGCGCGGGACTCCACGACGATGTTGAACCCGGGGGCGAGGCCCGCGAGGGTACCCTCCATTGTGGCCAGTGCCCGGAACACCGCCGCGATCTCGGGCAGGATGGCCAGGCCGTAGGTGGTCACGAGCTTGAACAGGTCGGTGAACATCTCGACGTCCGGGGCGGTGCCGACGGCGAAGTGCTTGGCCATGAACTGGCCCAGGGCGCGTTCGAGGCGTTGCTCGTCGATCTCGTCCGGGCGTTCCACGATCTCCAGCAGACCGTCCCGCAGCGCCGCCGGGTCGCCGCGGTCGATGGCCACCAGGAGGCTCAGCAACCCGGCGCGCAGGGCGCCGTCCAGGCGTCCCACTGAGCCGAAGTCCAGCAGCCCCAAGGATCCGTCCTCGAGGAGCATCACGTTGCCCGGGTGCGGATCGGCGTGGAACACACCGCTGCTCATCACCTGACGCAGCAACGCATGCAACAGCCGGCGGGCCAGTTCGCCGCGGTCCAGGCCGCGTTTCTCGATCTCCGCGGTCGCGTTGCCCAGCGGCACCCCGGCGAGGCGGTCCATCACCAGGACGCGTTCCGTGCACAGCTGGGGGTGCACCTTCGGCAGCCGGATATCGTCCACAGTGGACGCCGTGACCACCGCGATGTTCTTGGCCTCCACCCGGAAGTCCAGCTCCTCCAGCAACGCCGCCGCGAACCCCTGCGCGAGCGTCACGACGCCCAGCCGCTGGGCCCACTTCGTGCGCCGTTCCAGCGTGGCGGCGAGGCGGTCCATGATGTCCAGGTCGCGCTCGACCACCGCGCGGATCCCGGGCCGCTGCACCTTCACGACCACATCCGACCCGTCCTTGAGGCGCGCGCGGTAGACCTGGGCGATCGACGCGGCCGCGATCGGCTCCGGGTCGAACTCGGCGAACACCTCGTCCGGCGGAGCGCCCAGCTCGGCGAGCAGCAGCTCGGAGATCTCGCCGGCCGGGGCCGGGGTGACGCGGTCCTGGAGCTTGCCGAGCTCCTGGATGAACTCCGGCCCGAGCAGGTCCGACCGGGTGGACAGCACCTGGCCGAGCTTGACGAAGGTGACCCCCGCCTCCTCCAGGGCCTCACGCAGGGAACGCGCCTGCCGCAACCGTCTTTGCGGAGCGTCGTCACCGCTGGACCGGCCGCGCAACGCCGGGCCCAGGCCGTGCCGCACGGCGATCGCGGTGATCTTGGAGTACCGCCGGGCCCGGGCGAGCCGGCCGGGGATGGACCGGATCCCGCCGACGAACCACAGCCCGGTGCCGCTCGGCCGGATCACCTCCAGCACGAACAGGATCGCGACCGACACCAGCAGCGTGCCGCCGAACACCGGGATGATGAACAGCAGGGTCGCCTGCTGGTTGTTCGCATCCAGCTGCGGCAGCCGCGACGCGATCAGCCCGGTCGCGCTCCAGCCGATCACCGCCGCGAACAACGCCCGGATCGTCCCGACCCGTACGCCGAGCACCCGCCGCGCCCCCACGACCAGCACCCATGTCATCGCGAATGTGGCCACGGCGGCGAACAGGAAGAAGATCAGATTCCCCACACCTGAACCCAACCAGATCGCCTGCGCTGCCGCACCTGAAACAGTCGGCCACCCCTCAGGGATGAGCACTCTCACTCTCAGGGGTGAGCGGTGCCAGGCGTCGCCGTGTGAAGATCGGGTGGTGTTGGGGTGGGTGTTCCGGCCGGTCGTCCAGCGGCGGACGTACCGGCGGTGGGCGTACATGGTCATCGGGGCGGTGCTGATCGTGCCGTTCACGGTGGCGTCCGTGCTCGTGGTGCCGCCGTTGCTGGACTTCCTGCTGCCCGCGCCGGTGGGACAGGCGGTGCTGGTCATCGCGGGCGCGATCATCGTGGTGGTGCTGGGGTCGGCGGCCGCGGCCTCGTTCATCCCGGCCGCGAGGGTCGTGGAGGGGACCGCGGCGCGGGAACTGCTCGGGCACGGGGTGCCGGAGCACGCGACCAGGCGGGCGACCAACCTCGAAGCCCGCTGGAAGACCTGTCAGTGGCTGCTCGTGCACATCCTCGTCGGCACGTTCATCAGCTTCTTCACGCTGTTCGTCCCGATCGCGCTCGTCCTGTCGTTCGCGGCGCCGTTCACGGGGTTGTGGCTCCAGGTCGGGACGCACCGGTTCACCGTGCCGACCGGGTGGCAGTCCGTATGGGTGCCGGTGGTCAGCGTCATCGCCGCGCTCGCGTTGGTGCACCTGGTGAACTTCGCCGGCTGGCTGCTCACCAGGCTGTCGCAGATCCTGCTCTCGCCGACCCCGGCCGACCGGCTGGAAGAGCTGCGGATCAGGACCGAGAAGCTCGCCGAACGCAACCGCCTCGCCCGCGAACTGCACGACTCGGTCGGCCACGCGCTGAGTGTCGTCACGATCCAGGCGAGCGCGGCCGGGCGTGTGCTGGACGCCGACCCGCAGTTCGCGCACAAGGCCCTGAGTGCCATCGAGGAAGCCGCGCGCAACGCGCTCGCCGACCTCGACCACGTCCTCGGGCTGCTCAGGGAAGACGTGCCGACAACGAAGCCCCAGCACACCATGGCCGACGTGAACGAGCTCCTGGACACCATGCGCCAGGCCGGCGTCCAGGTGAACGCCAAGATCGCCGGCGACCTGCCCGGCCTGCCGTTCGCGGTGTCCACCGAGGCCTACCGGATCGTCCAGGAATGCCTGACCAACGCGTTGCGGCACGCCGGTAAGGTCCCGGTCACGCTGATCGTCACGGCCCACCAGGACACCCTCGAGGTCGAGGCGGCCAACCCGGTCCCGGTGGCCACCGCGACCACGCAGGGCGGCCGTGGCATCAAAGGGATGCGCGAACGCGTGACTGTCCTCAGAGGACAGATACAGGCCGGTCCGGATGCGGGGATGTTCCGTGTCCGCGCCAGGATCCCACTCCGGAACGGGGGAGCATGACCACCAGGGTGCTGCTGGTCGACGACGAGGAACTGATCCGCGCGGGCCTCAAGGCGATCATCGACGTCGAACCCGACCTGGAAGTGGTCGGCGAAGCCGCGGACGGCGTGGAGGTCCTGCCGCTGGTCACCAAACTCGAGCCACACGTCGTGCTGATGGACGTCCGCATGCCCACGGTCGACGGAATCCAGGCCACCAGGCACATTCTCGACCGCGCGGCGGAACCCCCGAAGATCATCGTGGTCACGACGTTCGAGAACGACGACTACGTCTACGACGCGCTCATCGCGGGTGCGAGCGGGTTTCTGCTCAAACGCGCGCGCCCGGCGGAGATCGTGCGCGCCATCAGGGTCGTCGTCGCGGGCGACTCACTGCTGTTCCCCGCGGCCATCCGGATGCTCGCCGCGAACCGGGGCGACGCGCGCAAGCCCGGCCTGCGCGAGGCCGGGCTCACCGAACGCGAGGAGGAGGTCCTGCGGCTGATGGCCACCGGACTGTCCAATGTGGAGATATCGGAGCAGCTGTTCGTCGGCATCCAGACGGTGAAGACGCACGTGGGCAACATCCTCGCCAAACTGCATGCCCGGGACCGGACCCAGGCTGTGATCACAGCGTATGAGTCCGGTTTCGTGACGCCCGGCTAACGCCTGGCCTCGTTCCAGGCGCGGGACAGGCGGTGCACCAGCTCGGTCAGGATCTCGTCCGGGAAGCCGAACGGGAACCTGATGTGGTTGTCGTGCGCGCCGGTCGGGTCGGTCGCCGCGCCGGGGACGACCTCGACCCCGTGCCGCAACGCGACCTGGGCGAACACCCGCGCGTCCGTGCCCGGGAGCTCGATCCACAACGCCGAACCGCCGTCCGGGGTGCGCCAGCGCCATTCGGGGAGGTGCTGGGTGAGCAGTTCCCGGACGCGGCCCAGGCGCTCCTTCAGCTCCGCCGAGCGGGCGCTGCCCAGTTCGGCGAGCTGCGGCAGCAACCGCGCCGCCAGCGCCTGGTCGATGATCGGGCTGCCGAGGTCGGCCAGTGCCTTGTGCCGGGCCAGCCGTTCGGCGGTCTGGATCGACCCGCGCACCCAGCCGATCCGCAGCCCCGCCCAGACGGACTTGGCGAGCGACCCGATGGTCAGCACTTCCGCGCCGGTCCCGGCGAACGCCGCGATCGGTGGGGGTGCCCCTTCGGCTGCCCCAACGGTATAGGCGTGGTCCTCCACGACCGGCACCGCGTACCGGGCCGCCAGCTCGGCGATCCGGCGGCGGCGGCTCGCGGACATCAAGACGCCCGTCGGGTTGTGGTAGGTCGGCATGACGTACAGCAGGTCCGGGCCGTGTTCGGCCATGGCCTTGCCGAGCAGGTCCGCGCGGATCCCCTCGCCGTCCAGCTCCACGCCCACCAGCCGCACCCCGGTCGCCCGGAACACATCCAGGCAGCCCGGCCAGCTCGGTGACTCGACCACCGCGGTCCAGCCGCGCCGCAGGTACATCTGCGTGATCAGCCCGACCGCCTGCTGGGCGCCGGTGGTGATCACCACCTGTTTCGGCTCGGTCGGCAGACCGGTCGCGGTGAGGTAGTTGGCGACGGCCGTGCGCAGTTCGGGCAGGCCCGCCGGATGGTAGCCGGATCCGGCCAGCAGTGCGGGCAGATCCGCGTGCACCAGGTCCAGCAGGGCGCCGCGCAGGTGCGGGGCGCCCGGGTCGATGGCCCGGGCCAGCGAGATGACGTCGCTGGCCGAGTCCGACCGGGTGATGATCGGGCTGGCCCGGCCGAACATCCGGCCCTCCACACTGGGCCGGAACCCGGGTGGCCGCACCACCCGCGTGCCGCTGCCCCGCCTGCTGTCGACCAGCCCGATCGACCGTAACTCGTCGTATGCCGAGACCACGGTCGCGCGGCTGACGGCCAGCGCCCGCGCGAGATCGCGCTCGGACGGCAGCCGTTCACCGGCATGCAGATCCCCCGCGTGTATCGCGCGGCGGACAGCCTCCGCCAGGCGCCGGTACAACGGCGCCCTTCCACCTGACGTGCTCGTCCAGTCGCCGAGGACATCGACGAGATCGGAGCCGTCGGTCAAACGGTCCATGTCTCCCCCTGATGGCCCGCTTCAGCCCAAGCCCGTCCACAGGAGCCGGGGCCACACCTTTTCCACACTGATCGGTAATTTCTGTGCTTCGTTAGCACCCAGTGTGAACTCGGCTGAGGACGTTTTCATCTGCCCAGGTCAGCCCGCCGACCTGGGGAACGCCCTTTCGGGCAGAACCAAAAAAGTCCTATGTGGACATTCAGGCGGTCTGCGCCCGGCCGCCGTGCGCCCGCCCGCGCAGCACGTCGACCCGGTCCGAACCCGGCCGCCCGATCACCCAGCTGGACCCGGGCACGGCCTTGGCCTGCTGCTTCAGCGGCGCCAGCAGCCGGGATGCCTCGCTGTAGGCGGCCACCGTGTTCACCCCGCAGATCAGCGACGCCAGCGACACCGTGACCGGCATGCCCTCGGCGGACCAATCCTCATCCAGCAGCATCCCGGCCAGCGGGGAGATCTCGTCCAGATCGGTGACCAGCAGGAAATCGTCCCCGCCGACGTGCCCGACCATCACTCCCGGCATCGTGGACGCGGCTTGATCCAAAGCCCGGCCGAAACCGCGTATCAGATCGTCGCCCGCGGCCAGACCGAGGCTGTCGTTGACCCGTTTGAACGCGTCCACGTCCAGCCAGGCGATCACGAACATGTGCCCGTCCTGGATCCGCCGGTCGACCTCGCGGGCCACCGCGTCGGTGCCGGGCAGCCTGGTCAGCGGGTTGAGCGCGGCCGCCTGCTCGACCTTGACGTCGGCGACCCCGCGGACCACCTCGGTGACCCGCACGATCCCGACGCACCGGCCGGCCTCGTCGGTCACCACGACGTCGTCACCGGTGCGTTCCCAGTCGGTGTCGCCGACCATCTCCAGCACTTCGAGACCGGTGGCGTTGCGGTTGATGGTCAGCGGCAGGTCCGCGTGCCGGGCCGCGGCGCGCTTTGCGTGCAGCGCGTGCCCGTACGGTCCGGCCACGATCAGCAGGAACCGGCTGCGGTCGATCGAGTACTTAGGCGCCCACTGCTCGTCGACCAGCACGACGCCGTTCACGTCCGGGCGCTCGGCCAGCGTCGCGCGGACCTCCTCGGCGGTCGCGGTCTCCGGCAGCATCACCGCCGGGTGCAGGAAATCGGTGACCCGGGGCGGCCGGATCGCGGTGACCCGGCGGGCCGCCGCCTCGCCCATCGCGGCGACCATCTGCGGTTCCTTGACCGCGTCGGCCAGGCCCATGCCCTGCGCGACCCGCACGCCCAGGCGGCTCAGCGCCAGCAGCTGGGCCTCGGTGTTCACGCCGGACGCGGCCAGCTTGCAGTCCAGCCGGTTGGTCAGCTGGGCCAGCGCCTCGAACATCGCGGTCGCGCGGGCGTCGTCGGGCAGGCCCGCGATCAGCCGGGTGTCCACCTTGACCATGTCCGGGCCGGCCTCGGCCAGCAGCGCCAGCGGCACGTCGCCGTCGCCGATGCCGTCCAGCGCGATGCGGAACCCCTCCGCGCGCAGCTTGTCGATCCCGGCCAGCAGGTCGGTCCGGCGGACCGTGCAGAACGGGGTGCCCACCTCGATCACCACATCGCTGCTGTGCCGCCCGGTGTGCCGCAGGACGGGCGCGATGTAGCGGAGGATCTCGTCGGGCTTGGCGGCGGTGGCCGCCAGGGCGTTCACATGGAGCGGTACCGCGCGGTCCTGGGCGACGGTGTAGCTGTCCTCAGCGGCCAGCAGCGCATGGCCGATCAGCGCGATGTCGGTCTGGACCAGCTGGCCCGCCTTGGCGGCGGCGCGGTACAGCGCGTGGACCGATCCCTGCGCCGGCCTGGCCAGCGCCTCGACCGCCACCACCCGGCCGGTGCGTGTACTGAGCAACGGCTGGAACGCGAAGCTCACTTCTTGCGACGCGGACACGCGCCTGATTCTGCCGAACGAATGAAGGTTTTGAAAAATTCGTCACTTGATGTTCACGTTCCGGATGCCGGTAATCACCGATTTGGCGCAGACCAGACGCAACCGGCCGGATGCGCGGCGGAAAATCGACAGCATCGCGGCCGCCGTGGCGGCCGGGTCGTCCCGCCCGGAAAGGTACCCGCGCTGGGCGTCCGGCGGAAGATCAAAGAACAGTTCGAAGAACTGTCGCGTCTCGGCTGCGGACAGTGACAACAGCGCCTCCAGGCCCCACCGCCGCAACCGGTGCACCACACGCGCGCGAACGGGCCAGAGCGCGCGCCACGCGTTGTCGCCGGTGGCGATCGCGGCGGCGATCCGCGGCGCGAGCCGGAACGCCTCGCCGACGCTGTAGCCCGCCGCCGGGTGGACGAACCCGGCCGCGGCGCCGAACGGCAGAACGATGTTGTGTTTCGGTCTCGGCACGTCAAGCGGGAAACGCACGCGCTCGACCTCGGGCGCGCCGATGTCGATCCCGTGCGGCGCGAGGCGCTCCGCGAGCGCTTGGCGCAGCGTCCGGAAGTCCAGTGCGGGCCGCCTGGCCAGTGACGTCTCCTCCAGCAGCACCCGCCCGCCGCCGAGCGGCATCGCGTAGAGGAACGTGTTGTGCGCGGAGCGCCAGTCCATGAAGACCGCTTCACCCGCTGTGACGACCGGCGTCGCCGTCCGTTCATCGACGATCACGCCATAAGCCGTTTGTTCGGCGGTCCCGCCGCGCGATCCCATCGCGTTGACGACAGTTTTCGCACGTAATGTGCGCCCGTCGAGAAGATCGACCGAATCGGGACCGGTGCGCACTACTTTTCCGGTGACCGCCGTCACGTTCTTCGTGAGCGCGGCCATCAGCCGGTCGTTGCCCAAAATGGCGTAACGGCGGGCAATGATGTGCGGCTTGTTTGTGAACGCGCGGACCACGACGGGTTCCGCCGCGGTGACGTCCGGCGGCAGCATCGCCAGCTCGTCACCCCACAGTCCGTACGTCGCCCGCCACGGCCGCAGGGGGTGCGGCGCGACGACTGTGGTCTCCAGCCCGAGACGCGCGCAATGGGCGGCAAGCGCCCACCCCGCCGGACCGGCGCCCGCGATCAGGACGTCGGGCATGCCTTGATCTCACCACACCACTAGGTTTCGCCCATGAGCGATCCGAGGGAGGAACGGCGGTCCGGCGGGGCCCCGGCGGCAGCGTTCGACCTGGCAGCGAGCCCATTCCGGGTGGATCGGGACCGGATCGCCGGATCCCCGTTCTTCGCCCGCCTGGGGGGTGTCACACAGGTGGTGTCGGCGTCCGGGTCCGGCTTGCTGCACAACCGTCTTACCCACAGCGTCAAGGTCGCGCAGGTGGCGCGCGCGATCGCGGAGCGGCTCAGCGCCGACCCGGCGAACGCCGTCCTGCTGGACGAGCTGGGTGGGTGTGACCCGGATGTGGCGGAGGCGGCCGCGCTCGCGCACGACCTCGGGCACCCGCCGTTCGGGCACCTGGGCGAGCAGGTGCTGGACCGGCTGGCGCGGCACCGGTTCGCGCTCGCCGACGGGTTCGAGGGCAACGCGCAGTCGTTCCGGATCGTGACGACCACCGACGTCGGCGGCCCGTCCGCGGTCGGCCTGGACCTGACCGCGGCGGTGCGCGCGGCGATGCTGAAGTATCCGTGGACCCGCCTGCACTGGTTGTCCAAGAGCGGCACGCACCCGCGGTTCATGGACCACCCGCCGCGCGGCGCGGCCGAGCCGCCGGAGGCCCCGGGCACCGGCTCGGGCAAGTTCTCCGCGTACGTCACCGAACTGGATGACCTGGCCCAGGCCCGTGAGGCGTACGCCGGCACGCTGGCGGACTGGCAGCAGACCGTCGAGGCGTCCGTGATGGACACCGCGGACGACATCGCCTACGCCATCCACGATCTGCAGGACTTCCACCGGATCGGGGTCCTGCAGCACGCGCCGGTCGCGGCCGAGCTGGGGCAGTGGCAGGCGCGGTCGGCCGAACTCAGCCGGCTCAGCGACGACGAGGTGCGCGCGCAGGAACGGCGGCCTGGGTTCTCGCTGGAGTTGTTGCGCCGCAGGATGCACGAGAAGGACGCCTGGGTCGTGCACGACGACGCCTTCGCCGCGGCCGTCGCGCGGATCCGGGCCACGCTGGTGGACGACCTGCTGGCCACGCCGTTCGACGGGTCGGTCGAGTCGGAGCAGGCCGTGGCGCGGTTCGCCAAGCAGTGGACGGTCCGGCTGGTCGACGAGATCTCCGTGGTGCGCAAGCCTTCCACGCGTTCCGGGCACGTCGTGCTCGGCGCGGAACAGTGGCACGAGGTGCAGGTGCTCAAGTTCGTGCACCGGCACTTCGTCCTGCTGCGCCCCGACCTGGCGTTGCACCAACGCGGCCAGGCACGGCTGGTGAGCAACCTCGTGGAGGCATTGGACCAATGGCTGGGCGACCGGTCGGAGGCCGACCGGCTGCCGCGGCGGCTGCACGACCTCGTGGAACTGGCCTCCGTGGAGTACGACGCGCTGGCCCGTTCGGAGCCCGCGGTGTTGATCGGTGCCACCGGCGACGCGCCGCACACGAAGGACGAGATCCACGCGCTGGCCCGTGGCCGGGCCGTGATCGACTTCGTAGCGTCACTGACGGACAAACAGGCGGTGTCCCTGATGGACGCTTTGTCCGGTCGCAGCGGTCAGCCCTGGTCAGATGCTTTCGTACTGTAACCACATGTGGCAACGTCGTCACTCAATCGGCTGATATACCTCAGGTAAAAGGAAACCTAACGTCAGCGCGGCCGGGGAACCCGGTACTGGTCGCGTGTGTCGGGGCACGCTTTGTAACGCTGGAGGGGCCTAGTGCGTGCACCCAAACGGGTGAGTCGAAGAATCATTGCAGCGTCCGCCGGAGTGTTATTGGCGTTCGGAATCGTCACTCTGGCCGCGGCCGCACCGATCCGGGAACCAGGTGCCACCGCCGCTGCGGAGAACGCCAAGCGGCAGATCGCCGCGCTGCAGGACCTCAAGGTCTCGCAGTCGAAGACCGAGTCCAAGGTGGACTCATCGCTGGTGCTGGCCAAGCGGGCGTCTTTCGGCGACCGTGCGCTGTCGTCGGCGGCCCCCGCGTTGCAGAACACGGTGAAGGTCGACTCGGGCAAGGTCATCGTCGACATCAAGGCCACCGTCAGCGACGGCCTGGTGTCCGACCTGCGCAAGGCGGGCGCGGGCATCCGCGCGATCTCCGCCACCGTGGGCCAGGTCCGTGCCGAGGTGCCACTGTCCGCTGTGGACGGTATCGCCGGCCGTGGCGACGTCCAGTACATCTCGCCCGCCGCCGAGGCGATGACCGCGAGCGAGCTGCGCGGCCCGGCCGGCCCGGGCAAGCCCGCGGCCAAGCCCGGCAAGGAGGAGCGGGCCAAGAAGGTCGCCGAGGCCACCAAGAAGGCGCTGGGCGCCAAGGCGAGGTCCGCCGCGGCGGCCCCGGCCGACCCGATCGTCAGCCAGGGCGACGCCGCGCACAACGGCGCCAAGGCACGCCAGCAGTTCGGCGTGACCGGCATCGGCGTGAAGATCTGCGCGCTGTCCGACGGCGTCAACTCGCTGGCCGCCTCCGTCGCGTCCGGCGACCTGCCGGCCAATGTGGACGTCCTGCCCGGGCAGGCCGGTGACGGCGACGAGGGCACCGCGATGCTGGAGATCATCCACGACCTCGCGCCTGGCGCCGACCTCGGCTTCGCCACCGCGTTCACCTCGGATGCCGGCTTCGCGGACAACATCCGCCAGCTGCGCACCACGGCGCACTGCGACATCATCGTCGACGACGTCGTGTACTTCAACGAGGCCGTCTTCCAGGACGGCCCGATCGCCCAGGCGGTCAACGACGTCACCGCCGCCGGCGCGCTGTACTTCTCGTCGGCCGGCAACGAGGGCAACGTCGGCGACGCCACCTCCGGGCACTGGGAGGGCGACTTCGTCGACTCCGGCCAGTCCATCGGCAAGTGGGGCGGCACCGCCCACAACTTCGCCGGCAGCAACGGGGTGCAGATCTACGAGCCGATCTCGGACGCCTCGTCCGCACAGGTTCCGGTGCTGCTGAAGTGGTCGGACCCGCTGGGCAAGTCCAGCAACGACTACGACCTGTACCTGTTGGACGGCAACGGAAACGTTGTCGCGATGAGCCAGAACTACCAGACCGGCACGCAGGACCCGTACGAGCGGGTCAACACGCCGCTGTTCGGTGGCACCAAGCTGCGCCTGGCCATCGTGAAGTTCAAGGGCGACAACCGTTACCTGTCGCTGTCCGCGCTGCGCGGCCGGTTCCGCGACTCGGTCGACGGGCTCAAGGCCTACACCACCCCGGGTGAGACCTTCGGGCACGCCGCCGCGGCCAACGCCTACAACGTGGCCGCCGCCCCGGCCGCCGACCCGCTCCCGTTCGACCTGGAGCCGGGCGACCCGGCCAACCCGAAGGGCCCGTTCCCGGGCGCCTACACCAGTGCGCAGAAGACCGAGCGGTTCTCCTCGGACGGCCCGCGCAAGATCTTCTACAACGCCGACGGCACCGCGGTCACCCCGGGCAACGTCTCGTCGACCGGTGGTGTGGTGCGGCAGAAGCCGGACATCACCGCGGCCGACGGCGTCGCCACCTCGGTGCCCGACTTCCAGCCGTTCTTCGGCACCTCGGCGGCCGCACCGCACGCGGCGGCCGTGGCCGGTCTCGTGCTGTCCGGCAACCCGGGCCTGCCGCCGGCCGACGTCCGGCAGGCGCTGCTGGCGACCGTGACCGACATCGGCCCGGCGGGCTGGGACAACGTGTCCGGCTACGGCATCGTCATGGCGGACAAGGTGCTGAGCTACACCGGTGCCAGCCCGCAGCCGCTGGCCGAGGCTCAGGCGCCTTCGGTCCGTGCCTCCGACGGTGGCGCGTACCTGCGGCCGGGCGACACCGCGACGCTGACCCTGCCGGTGACCAACCGCGGTGACGCGGCGGCGGTGTCGACCAGCGTGGTGCTCACCTCGCCGACGCCGGGCGTGACCATCACGCCGCGGTCGCGGTTCTACGGCACCATCGACAAGGGCCAGACCGGCGTGAACACGTTCACCATCACGGTTCCGGCCACGCAGCAGCTGGGCGACCCGGTGCTGCTGGACACCCGGGTGACCTACGCGGGGGCGACCTCGCCGCGGACCAGCCGGATCGCGGTACCGGTCGGCCAGCCGTCGACCGTGGTGCACGACTTCGCCTACGCCGGCGCCCCGGTGGCCATTCCGGACGCCGACCCGACCGGTGTGTCGGTCCCGCTGACCGTCAGCGGAATCGGCCGTGCCTCACGGGTCACGTTCTCGGTTGACGGCACCACGTGCTCCAACGCCGACACCGCGACCACCGATGGCATCGACCACACCTACATCGGTGACCTGGTCGGCACGCTGAAGTCGCCGTCGGGTGCCACTGCGGTGTTGTTCAGCAACAGTGGTTCCAGCGGAAACAACATGTGCAAGGTCGTGTTCGACGACAAGGCGACGACGCCGTTCCGCGGCATCAGCTCCGACCTGGCGCCGTACACGGGCACCTGGCGGCCGTTCCAGCCGTTCAGCAACGTCATCGGCAACGCCGACGGCACGTGGACGTTCACCCTGGTGGACACCGCGGCCCGCGACGTCGGCACGCTGCGCAACGTGTCGCTGCACGTGTCCGGCTATGTGACCGCCGGGCAGCAGTAGGTTCTCGATCGAGCCGGGCCCCCGGGGAGTTTCTCTCCGGGGGCTCTGCTCAATGGTCGGCGCCGATGATCGGTTCGGAGAGCTTGGAACCGTCCGCCTTGCCCACGAAGCAGTAGATCTTGCGGTAGGACGTGGTGAAGCCATAGCCGGCGTCGCGCGTCTTCCACGCCTCCTTGGTCGGCACGAGCACCCAGTACCGCAGGGTCTTCTCCTTGTCCTGGCCGATCACGCTGCCGGACTGGAACTTCCTCGTGCACTCGGTGCCGCCCTTGGTGGTCAGCTCCTGGAGCGACGGGTAGGGCACGTCCTTCGTGATCTCGTAGTTTGCGTACAGCACGCCGAGCACCTGCACGTCATAGGGAGTGAAGCAACCCGTCTTGTCGGCAGGTTTGTAGGCGTTCACGCCCTTGGCGGGAGTCCACTTGAGACACTCCTTCTCGTCCGCCTCCAGATCCTTGTCCGCCTTGACGTCCCCGTCCGGGCCGATGGTCAGCACCGGCTGCATCGCGAGGGAGGACTCGGGCTCCTTCGTCGTGGTCTCGGTGGGCAGGCTGAGACTCGGCAGGGTGGGGGCCGTGTAGCTCGGCAGCGACGTGTCGAGCAGGTCGCTGTACGAGTTCTTGAACGACAAGATGGTCCAGAGGGTCACCCCCATGATGACCGCCAGGGGGATGGCCGCGTACGCCAGCCTTCGCCGGGTCCGCCTGCGCATGTTCTGCATCGCGCCGGCGTAGTCGTACGCGGGCGGGGCCGGGTACTCGGGCGAGGAGGAGGGTGGTGGCGGGTACTCCTGCCGGGTCCGTGGCCGTGCGGGTTCGGGCTCGTCCAGCTTGGTGGAACCGGCGTCCACTTTGGTGGCGCTGGGGCCGGGGTCGATCTTGGTGGAGCCGGGCCGGTGGCCGGGGTCCACGTGCCGGGTGGCCTCGGGGAGGTCCTCGATGAGCCGGCGGGCGTGTTCCGCGCCGATCCTGCGGTCGGGGTCGGGTTCCAGCAGGGCCACGATGAGGGCGGCGAGCTGACCGGTGGCCTTCGCCGGCTGGGGCCGTTCGGTCATCACCGCGAGCATGGTCGCCGAGGTGGTGTCGCGTTCGAAAGGTCCGTATCCCTCGCTCGCATAAAACAGTGTTGCGCCCAGGGCCCACAGATCCCAGGCGGGCGAGGCCTCGTGACCGGAGAAGCGTTCGGGGGACATGTAGGCGGGCGAACCGATCAGCGCGCCGGTGGCGGTCAGGCGCGGGTCATCGAGGGACTGCGCGATGCCGAAGTCGGTGAGCTTGGCGGTGCCCTTCGCCGGGACCATCACGTTGCCCGGCTTGACATCCCGGTGGACGATCCCGGCTTCGTGCGCGGCCTCCAGCGCGGACAACAGCTGGCGGGCAAGAGAGGCCACTTTGCCGCCGTTGAGCGGCCCCGTCCTGGCGACCAGATCCGTGAGCGTGGGAGCGTCGATCAGCTCCATCACGATGTAGGTCTGGCCGTTGTCCTTGATGAGGTCATAGACGGTGACGACAGCCGGGTCGGCCAGCCTGCTGGCGAGCCGGGCCTCCCTGATCACGCGCTCCTGGTAGACATCCCGCTCCTCGGGCGGCACACCGCCGGGCACCGCGAGCTCCTTGACGGCGACCTCCCGCCCGAGCATCGTGTCCTGCCCCAGCCACACCGCGCCCATCCCGCCCCGGCCCAGTTCCCGGATCAGCCGGTAGCGGCCATTGCCCACCTCACGCATGATCGGAAGTGTTACATGGGCTGTCGAAAGGTTTAGCGGGTGAGCCGGGTCCGGATGACTCCCGATGGCGGGCGGGCGGTGCTGGTGGCGCCCGCCCGGGTGGCCGGCTGGTTCGAACGGTTCGCGGAGCGGCATTCCGGTATCGCTGTTATGGAGGTGTCTCTGTGGTCGGTGGTGGCCACTGCTGGGGATGGGGCTTCGGCTTCGGTGGCTGTTCCTTATGGGCCGCTTGAGGATCGCTCCTTTTCGGGGTTCTTGGCGCATGTTCTTCGTCCGCGAATGCTGGCGGTGTTGCTGGTGCGGGTGGGTGGGTACAGCATGGGGATTGCCGTGGGGGAGCGGGTTGTTGTGTCGCGGACCGGGCGGAAACCCGTGCAGGGGCGGAGTTCTGCCGGTGGGTGGTCTCAGCAGCGGTTTGCCCGGCGGCGGGCGGGGCAGGCTCGGGTGGCTCTTGAGGCTGCTGCTGATGACGCTGCGGAGGTTCTGGTGCCGCGGTTGTCCGAAGTGGACGCTGTCTGGCTGGGCGGGGACACCCGGGCGTTGACTGTGCTCCGGGCGGATCCCCGGCTGGCCGGGTTGTTCGCTCGGGCTGAGTCGCGGGTGCTCGAGGTCGGCGAACCTCGGCGGGCGACTCTTGATGAGGCCGTTGCTCAGGCTCTCGCTGTTGAGATCGTGGTGCGTGAGCCTTCAGTGTGAGCCTTGGGTGCGTGGCATCGGCGATGCGGGGCTTTAGGTGGGGTGTCCTCGCCGGACGGCAGCGCCACCCAGAGGGCGCGAAGGGGAGCCTTGGCGTGCGCTGCACACCATGACAAAGACCGGGCCGGGTCCGGTGGGGTCTGGGTCTGGTGGTTGGGCTGGGCCTGGTGATCGGGGTGGGGGTGTGATGGGGGACACGTGGTGGTGGCTGTGGGTAGTTGGGGCTGTTGGTGGTGGGAAAGGTGTTCGCGTGGCTCAGTACAATGGGGTTGTGGTCGCCACCTGCGAGCCACCTGTCTATGGAGCGCACTGGTGATCACTGCTATCGATTTGGAGTTGCGTGCCGCCTCGCGCATCCTGCTGTCCGAGGTGACGCTGCGCGTCCAGCCCGGCGACCGGATCGGCCTGGTGGGCCGCAACGGTGCCGGTAAGACGACGTCGCTGCGGGTGCTGGCGGGTGAGGGCGAGCCCTATGCGGGGGCTGTCCGGCGGACCAGTGAGGTCGGGTACCTGCCGCAGGACCCCCGGGAGGGTGATCTCTCCGTCACGGCGAAGGACCGCGTTCTTTCCGCGCGTGGCCTGGACCAGTTGCTGCGGGAGATGGAGAAGGCGCAGTCGGCCATGGCCGAGCTGGTCGACGACCGGGCTCGTGAGGCCGCCGTCGCGAAGTACGGTCGGCTGGAGGAGCGGTTCGCCGCTCTCGGTGGTTATGCCGCCGAGAGTGAGGCCGCGCGGATCTGCAGCAACCTCGGTCTGCCCGATCGGGTTCTGGCACAGCCGCTCAGCACGTTGTCCGGTGGGCAGCGGCGGCGGGTGGAGCTGTCCCGCATTCTGTTCGCTGCCTCGGATGCGGGGGTGGGTGGGAAGTCCAGCACGATCTTGCTGCTCGACGAGCCGACCAACCACTTGGACGCGGACTCGATCGGGTGGCTGCGTGGGTTCCTGAAGTCGCACGACGGTGGGCTGGTGGTGATCAGCCACGACGTGGAGCTGCTCGACGCGGTGGTCAACAAGGTCTGGTTCCTCGACGCCAACCGCGCGGAGCTGGATCTCTACAACATGAACTGGAAGAAGTACCTGGAGGCGCGCGCGACCGACGAGAAGCGCCGCCGCCGGGAACGCGCCAACGCGGAGAAGAAGGCCGGCGCGCTGATGGCGCAGGCCGACAAGATGCGCGCGAAGGCCACAAAGGCCGTGGCGGCGCAGAATATGGCCAAACGCGCGACGAAGCTGCTGGCCGGCCTGGAAAGCGAGCGGCAGGCCGACAAGGTCGCGCGGATCACGTTCCCGGATCCGGCGCCGTGCGGCAAAACCCCGCTCACCGCCGAAGGACTCAGCAAAAGCTACGGTTCGCTGGAAGTCTTCACCGGAGTGGATCTCGCCATCGACCGCGGCTCCAAGGTCGTGATCCTCGGGCTGAACGGTGCCGGCAAGACCACGCTGCTGCGCCTGCTCGGCGGGATGGAACCGTCCGACTCCGGCAGTGTCCACCCCGGACACGGGCTGCGGCTCGGCTACTACGCCCAGGAACACGAGACCCTCGACCACGAGGCCAGTGTGTGGGCCAACATCCGGCACGCCGCCCCGGATACGCCCGAACAGCAGCTGCGCACGCTGCTCGGCACCTTCCTGTTCAGCGGCGAACAGCTCGAGCAGCCCGCGGGCACGCTGTCCGGCGGCGAGAAGACCCGCCTGGCCCTGGCCGGCCTGGTCTCCAGTGCCGCCAACGTGTTGCTGCTCGACGAACCCACCAACAACCTCGACCCGGCCAGCCGCGAACAGGTGCTGGACGCGCTGCGGCGCTACACCGGGGCGGTGGTCCTGGTGACGCACGATCCCGGTGCGGTGGAGGCGTTGGAGCCCGAGCGAGTGATCTTGCTGCCCGACGGGACGGAAGATCACTGGTCCGCAGACTATCTTGAACTGGTCCAGTTGGCCTGAATCCCGCACTGGTTCGCAATAGATCTCCGGTGATCCACTCGGATGGAGTAGTGCGACTGGGCGACTTCATGATGATTTTGCGAACTCGCCTGGCGTTCGGCGCTTCCGTGTTCGATCATTGCGGGCGCAGGGGTCGCATTCGCACCCCCGGTTACTCGCTACGGAAGGCGGAGACGTGGCTGACCTCAAGAAAGGCGCGCGTATCACCGGCAGTACGCGCGACAAGCTAGCCGCTGATCTGAAGAAGAAGTACGAAAAAGGCGCCAGCATTCGCGCTTTGGCGGAGTCGACGGGACGGTCGTACG
>CBIMJO010000018.1:0-20107 GCA_966244135.1 uncultured Actinocrispum sp.
GGTGCCCGTGCAGTTCGAGGACTGTCCCGAGCGCGCGCTGAGCGGCGACATCCACTCCCGGGCTTTGACGTGCGCGCGGGACGTGATGCGCAAACGGTTGCGCGCGCGGCCGGCCTGGCGGGAGTGGGACGAACCGCGGATCACCGAGATGCTCGAGTTCAACGAGTGGGTCCGCCGCGAGGCCTCCACCATGAAACCGCCGATGCGCCTCCTCGACACCACCGACATCCCCGTCGAGGAGACCGCCCGCGAAGTCGCAGCCTGGGTCCGCACCTCACTGGCCATCACCCCGGAACCGCGCCCTGTGGATAACTGACCCACCTGTGGATAACTAGGCTTGCGCGACCCGAATCTGTCGGTCTGCGCCCGTAGGCTGGAAATTGGGGGGGACCCCAAGGATCGGACGCCACTGCGTTGGCGCGGCTGGATGCATGTGTCCTGAAGTGCGTTGCGGTGCGATGGAATTCTGGCGCATGTGGTGGGCTGAACGTCGTGTGAGTCCTGACGTACACGTTGGCAGTGGGTGCCGGACGTCTTTCCGGTCCTCAAAGGTGCGCTGGATGCGATGGAGCCCCGACGTGAGTTGGCCTTGTGGTGAGCCGGACATCGCGTTGGCTCTCAAGAGTGCGCCGGATGAGCTTCCGACGGTTGGCCGCATGGGTCTGCTTGTCGCGTAAGCCCTTGAGGTGCGTGCCGGATTGCGCCTGGGTGCGGTGAATTCAATGGGTGGGCATATGACGAAGCCCCGGCCTGGTGGCCGGGGCTTCGTGGTGGTGCTGCTTACTTCTGGGTCGTGGTCTTGGTGGTGCTGGTCTTGGCCGCAGTGGTGGTCCGCGGCGCCGGCTTGCGGGCCGGTGCGGTGCGGTTGGCGACCTTGCGGCTGGTGCTGCGCACCTCGTGGGCGACGTCCTCGCCCAGCTCGGTCACGGCCTCGGCGGTCTCGCCGGCCAGCTTCTCGGCGGCGCGGGCGGTCTTCTCGCCCACGGAGCGGGTCCGGCGGGTCACCTTGGACAGCACGTCCTCGGCCAGCTCACGGGCGTCGGTGGCGACGTCGCCGGCGCGGGTCTGCGCGGCCTCGATGGCCTCTTCCAGCTGGTCCACGATCTTCTTGACCTGCGGCTGGGCCTTGAACTTGTCGAAGGCCTCCTCGCCCTGCTCGGCCAGCTTGCGGTACAGCTTCAGCGCGGCGTCGGTGTACTCGTCGACGACCTTGCGCAGCTCGGCCGGGTCCAGCTTCTCGCGCAGCGAGCTGACCTCGGTGGGCAGCTCCTGAGCGGTCTTGCGGGCGGCCTCAGCGCGCTCGGTGACACCCTCACGGGCCTTGCTCACCGCGTCCAGCACAGCCTTGGCGGCCAGGTCACCGGCGCCCAGGGCGGCCAGCAACGGCGTACGGACCTGCTCAACGGCCTTACGGACGTCCTCAGTGTTCGGTCGGGTCATCTCGTTCACTCCTCAGCGGTTTTCTCAACGTCCACATCGGACTTTTCCACTGTGGACTTCACGTTCTCTCGGCGAAACGATTCGTAGACATCCAGGAGGATCTGCTTCTGGCGTTCGCTCAGCTCGGGGTCGGTCCGGATGGCCTCGGCGACCGGCCCGCCCGTCGGCAGGTCGAGGATCCCGGCCTGCACGTACAGCGCCTCGGCGGAGATCCGCAGCCCCTTGGCGATCTGCTGGAGGATCTCGGCGCTCGGCTTGCGCAGCCCGCGTTCGATCTGGCTCAGGTACGGGTTGGACACCCCGGCGAGCTTCGACAGTTGGCGCAGCGAGATCTTGGCGTTGCTGCGCTGCTGGCGGATGTAGTCCCCGATGTCGCGGCCGAGACCGGCGACCTTGTCCATCGGTGACTGTGTCTCGTCTGCCACCTGGTCACCTCCTCTCGACACTTTCCAAGGTAGGCGCGCCTGCTAGCAATTGCAAGCACCCTGCACGCACTTGCGCCGTGGGGTCGGTCACAGCATGGTTGTAGGGCGATGAGCGTTCGTGCGGACATCGGCGGCACCGCGGCGCGCCTGCGGAGCCGGCTTGTCCGCGCTCTCGTCCGTAGTGGCACGCTGATCGACCCGGGCTGGCGTGACGCGTTCCTCGCTGTTCCCCGGCACGCATTCCTGCCGCGCTACTTCCAGCAACGCTCCGGCCGGTGGGCGGCCGTCGAGGAAGGCGACCCCGATTGGCTGACGCAGATCTACGCTGATCGTGTACTGGTTACCCAGCTTGACGGTGATTCCACGCGCTGGGGTGTGGCTCGCGCCACTGGCCCGGTCGCGGGCGCGCCGACGTGCTCGTCCAGTATGCCCACGATCATGGCTGTGATGCTGGAAGCTTTACGGGTCAACGAAGACTCGCGCGTTCTGGAGATCGGCACCGGCACCGGTTACAACGCCGCGCTGATGTGCTTCCGGCTGGGCGACTCCGCGGTGTCCACAGTGGACATCGACGAGACGTTGAGTTCGTTGGCGGTGCAGCGCCTGATCGACGCCGGGTTTCATCCCTCGTGCGTCGTGACCGACGGTGCGCGTGGGTATCCAGAGAACGCGCCGTATGACCGCGTGCTGTGTACGTGTGCGGTGCCGCGGATCCCCCTGGCGTGGCTGGAACAGACACGACCGGGTGGAATCGTCGTGACGACGCTGAACCGGCCGTTGGGTGCGGGGCTGGTGCGGATCGTCGCCGGGGAAGGGGCTTCCGGGCTGGGTGAGGTCCTCGCCGACGACGGGCGGTTCATGCCGTTGCGGACGTCTTCGCCCGAGGTGACGTGGCCGAGCCCGGATACGACCGGAAGTACGCGCAGTACCTCTTTGTCAGCGGGTGTGCTCAGTCCGACCCATCCGTTTGAATTCTTTGCCGGATTGGGGCTGCCGGATGTGCACGCGGTGGGGGCGGCTCGCGACTCTGTGTTGTTGGGGCATCCGGACGGATCGTGGGCGCGGCACGACGGCCAGACCGTCACGCAAAGTGGTCCCCGGCGGCTGTGGGACGAGATCGAAGCGGCCTATGAACAGTGGCTCTCGTTGGGTGAGCCTCGGCGGGCGCGGTTCGGGATAACCGTGACTCCGGAGCGCCAGGAGATCTGGCTGGACACACCCGACAACGAATACCGCTGGGCCCTCGGCTGAGAATCGATCGGGGAAACCGCTCTCCACCTTGTGGATTGCCGACACCCGACGCCCTGAACTGCACAAACGAAGATCAACTCGAATTGAGCGCCCCCGGAAAGCCAAAGTACCGGGGTGGGGTGACGGGGGTAGGGGTGGATGGGCGGGTTGTCCACAGGGTGGGGCGGGTGGGTATTGGTTGGCTTTGGGTTGGCTTGACCATGTGGTCGGGTCGGCGGGACGCAACGTAGGCTGGTCGTGTGCCGACGCTTGCCGTGTACATCATCTTGGGCATCGACTGGGCCGTCATCCCGGTTGGTGTCTTCGCCTTTGTGCACGCCCTGTTACAGCGGGCCGACGCCTTCACGGCGATCGACCGGCTGACCAAGCCGGCCTGGCTGGGGATCACCGGTGGTGGGACCGCGGCGCTCGCGTTGTTCTCGTTCGGCGACTACACGATCATGTTCTGGATCGCGGGCCTGGTGGCGGTGCTGGTGTACATCGTGGACGTGCGCCCGAAACTGATCGAGGTGCAGCGCGGGAACCGGTGGTGAGCTGGGCTGCGTACGGCAAGGGCACGCCGGTCACGCTGATCGTCCCTGGTCTGGCCGCGACTCCGGGTGAGGCGCGGATCCCCGCATCGGGCCTGAACGGCACGCGGGTCGTGATGACTCTGCCCGGGCACGGCAACGAGCCGGATGCACCTGCTGGGTACTGGCGTTATTCCACCGTCGCCAAGGACGTGGTGCGGGCAGCCGATGCGGTGAAGGCACGCAACGCGATCGGGGTGTCGCTCGGGGCTGGGGCGATGACCAGAGTGGTCGCGGACGATCCCGATCGGTTCGACAAGCTGGTGCTGATGTTGCCCGCCGTGTTGGACTCGCCGCGGCCGCGTGTCGAGCTGCAGCGGCTGACCACTGAGGACCCAGCCGAACTGCGTGCGTTGGTCGCGGAGCCATTGCCCGCTGGGCATGCGCTCGGGTCGTACGTGGAGGAGCGGGCGGCGGCGTTGACCCGGCTCCGTCCGGCGATCCTTGAACTCGAGGACCAGCACCCGATCGACTCACTTGCGGAGCTGGGTTCCGTTTCGTCGGAGGTGCTGGTGATCGGCGCGGTGGGCGACCCGCTGCATCCCGAGGATGTCGCGCGCGCCACCGCGAAGGCGTTCCCGCACGCACAGTTGGAGATCTTCCCGTCGCCCGCGCCGCTGATCACCCACCGCGCGCAGATCCGGGCCTTGCTGCAGGAGTTCACCCGCTAGCCTGGCGGGCGTGACCTCATGGACCATCGCCGGCTCGCTCCAGGTCGAGCCGGCCCTCGACCGGACCGACCTGCTCGCCGCGCCCGTGGTCGCGGCGTTGCGGACCATCGACGCCTCCCGGGTCGGCGTCGCCCCGATCGACCCTGCACTCGCTGACACCGCCGAGTTCTGCGAGGCTTACGGTTCGCCGCTGACCGCGTCCGCGAACTGCGTCGTGATCTCCGGCAAACGCGCAGGTGAGGAACGGTTCGCCGCTTGCCTCGTGCTCGCAACGACTCGCGCCGACGTGAACGGCGCCGCGCGCAAGCGGCTGGATGTCCGCAAGGCTTCGTTCGCGCCGATGGACACCGCGGTCGAACTGACCGGCATGGAATACGGCGGAATCACGCCACTCGGACTGCCCGAGGGCTGGCCGGTGCTCATCGACCAGGCGGTGGCCGCCGCGCCGGAACTCGTGATCGGATCGGGCATCCGCGGCAGCAAGATCCTGATCCCAGGCGATGTGCTCGTGAAACTGCCGGGCGCTGAGGTGATCGAGGGCCTGGGCCGCTGAAAATCCAGCTCACGGAGCTGTGGACAACCTGCCCGGTCGGCGCTTGCTGAGTCAGCTGCGGGGCCTTGACCTGCGGCGATGCACACGTGCCCGGAAAGTGGATCCCCCGGAAAACCAAAGTACCGGAGGGGGCTGACGGGGGCGGGGTTTATGGGGGCGGTGTGGGGTGGCTTATCCACAGGCGGTGGATGGGTAATGGTGGATGAGTGGTGGTGCGCGGGATGAGGGGCGGTGGGATGGCGAGGCAGGCGGTGGTTGGGCTGCGGCGAAGTGAGTGTGGGCCGGGCTTGGGTGTGGCGAGGTTGGTGTTTGCCCGGGCTTGGAGTGTGGTGAAGTCGGGCGCGGGCGGGTCTGGGTGTGGTGAGGCGGGCGTGGCGGGCCTACGTCCGCGACGCGTACTTGGGTGAGGTTGGTGTGGGCAGGGCCTGGGAAGTGGCGGAGGTGAGGGAGGCCCGTGATGAGGCGGGGTTGATGCGGGCAGAGCTTGGAGTGTGGCTGGGTAGAGTCTGGGTGCGCAGGAGTGGGCGGGTCTGGCGACGTGGGCGCGGGCGGGGCCTGCGGTGAGGCGAAGATGGATGTGGCTCGAGTCTGAGGTGGCGTGGGTGTGGCCGGATTTGGGATGTGGCGGGGTAGGGCTGGCTGGGTTTGGGGTGCGGTGGTCGTTTGCGCCTCGTCATCACCCTGACCGCGCCAGCGAAAACCAACTAGTCACACTCGCTCAAACCGACTGCGTCCATTCGCTCAAGCCCGCTGCGGCCTGGACCTCGTCGTCCCCAACAGATCCCGATTCCAGCCCACGGCGTACGACCCCAAGCCTTGCCTCAGTCCTCAGGGGTGGGTGTGTAGGTGGTGAGGAGGGTTAGGGCTTCTTGGGTGTCGTCGGTGATGAGGATCCATTGTTCGGCTTCGCGGCCGCGGGCCAGTTGCTGGACGAGGGGGGCCGCGGGGATGTCGTTGGTCCAGAAGTCCTTGCCGAGGAAGATCATGGGGGCAGCTGGGCCCGTTGAGGTGTAGTGGTTCTGGGTGTAGTCCTGGAACACCTCCTGCACTGTTCCCGCGCTTCCTGGGGTGTAGATGACTCCGCCTGTCGCCACTGTGAGGAGGCCGTCTTCTCTTACTGAGTTTGCGAAGTACTTCGCGTGCCACGTACATGCTGGGTTTGGCGGTTCGTGGCCATAAAACCAGGTGGGGATTCCTATTGCGTGGGGTGTGTTCGCGGGGAAGTCGACTTCCAGGCCTGCTGCCAGCCATTGGCCTATTTGTGTCGCGCCCGCCCCGAATCTTGGGGCTTGGGTCAGGATTTCCAGGACTTCCGGGATGTTGTCCGGCATTCGCACGCCGTAGGGGACCGCTTCCATTGCGCCTGGGCCGCCGCCGGTCAGCACCGTGAACCCCGCCCGGCCCAGCTCTGCTCCCAGCTCCATCGCCAGCCGGTAGCCCGCCGAATCCCTCGTTAGTGCGTGGCCGCCCATCACCGCGACCGGGTGGGGTGGGCACTTGGCGAGGGTTTCGGTCAGGGCTGAGGTTATCGAGTGGTCGTGCAGTCTCTCCGCCAACGCGTACAGGGCGTCCGGTTGGTGGCCCTGGGACTTGAAATGCCGGTATATCTTCGCGTCGGTGGTGTCCGCATAGGACGATGGCACTGCTGGGTCGAAGCCTTCGAACAGCTCCCCGGGGGTGTACAGGCGGGTGCGGTACACCTGGTAGGGCAGGTCGGGGATGGCTGGGAACAACAGTGCCCCCGCCGCCTCCGCCCGGCGCCGTGCCTTCGGGCTGAGCTCGGTGCCCAGCAGCACGGCGCCGTCCATCGCGGTCCGCAGCAACTCGTCGTCGTTCGTGAGATCCAGACCGATCAGCACCGCATCCCGCAAGTCCTTTCCGGACTCGCGATGCTCCCGCAGTGACTCCAGATCCGTGATCTCCTTACGCATCCCGCCAGCTTAGTTCGGGTGCCACACCGTCAACGGCCCTTCGTAGGAAACCTCCCCGGCCGGGCCGAACAGCCGCACCCTGATCTGGCTCTCGTCCCGCACCCGGCCGTCCGCGCCCAACGGCACCTCGGGCGGGATGAGCAGGACGAAGGCCCGGTTCACCACATCCGGCGTGACGGTCGCGTGCGCACCGAACGAGATCTCCACGCGAGCCACGTCCACCGGCACCACACCGGCAAGGGGCGCGCGAACGCCGCCGGAGGTGGGGACCTCGCCGGGATAGAACGCCGCCGGTCTGTGGTCACTGTCGACATCGGACAGGACAGGGCCCTGGCTGAACACCGCGGGACCGGGCGAGTCGCGGTCGGTACGGGTCATCGTGCACACCCCGAGCCTGGTCTTGCTCAGCCCTGGCACGAGGAACACCTGGTCACGGTCGATGACCGGGCCGGGCGAATAGCTGTCCGCCTCCTGCACAACCGAAAGCGTGTGCTGCAGGCAGAGGTCCAGCGCGACGCCCTGCTGCGATTTCCGGTCCACCTCACCAGGCACGCGGTCGACGACCATCACTCCGGGCGCCTGCGGCACGGGCAGGTCGGCGCCGGACTCGTCCATTGCCTCGACGTCCTCATCCGACTTGGCCGGCTTGGCGCGGATGGTGGCGTCCTGAAGCATCGCACCGGAGTTGTAGACGAACATGCCGTCGTGCACCGCCCGCAGCGCCGTACCCCGGCCGGGCACGGAGACGACCACTGCCGGCCATGACGGGTCGGCCAGGCCGGCGATCGCCCCGTGCGCGCTCGTCAACAGCAGCGCCGTGCGGGTGCCCGGGGCGTAGTGCAGACCGGCTGAGGGCAGGGTGACGGTCACGGTCGTGGGGGTGGTCTCGCAGAAGAACTTGTCGCTTCCGGCCGAGATACCGACTGTGGTGAGGTCGAAAGGGGTACCCACGTCATCGACCAAGGGGGCACGCCAGGTCGTCCGGTCGGGGTAGTCGCGCTCCCGCCCAGTCTGCTGGATCGCCGACCAGCAACGGTCCATTACCCCGTCCACCGGGTTGCGCTTGGCGGGTTCGGACGTGCCGCCACCACGGCCCAGCAGGTACACCGCGGCGGTGGCGAGCAGGGCGACGGCCGCGGCCACGGCGATCGGGCGGCGGTAGGAACGGGGGCGGCGGATGCGTTCCTGCACGCTGCGGCGCACCCGGTCCCGGACGTTGGCGGGGATCGGGGTGAACGGGGGCAGATCGAGGTCGTTGTTCATGAAAGCTCCTCCCGCAGCCGGGCCCGGGCCCGCGACACGTGTGCCCGGACCGTGGACTCGGCGACTCCCAGCACTTCCGCTGCGTCCGAAGTGGACAGTTCGGCCAGCAGGCACAGCTCCACGGCCCGGCGTTCCTGCCGCGGCAGCTTGGCCACCGCCGCAAGCACCTCCCGCAGCCGCTGCTCCCCCGCGAGCCGGCTCGCCACCTGCTCGGCGTGATCCGGGACGACCAGTTCCAGCGGCACCCGCCGGAGCAGCCTGCCGAACCGGTTCGACCGCCGGAACTCGTTGCGGACCAGGTTCGTGGCGACCGTGTACAGCCACGGCAGCGCGCTGTCCCCCACGAGGGTCATCGAGTTGCGGCGGCGCCAGGCGACGTAGAACGTCTCCGCCGACACGTCCTCGGCCAGGCTGCGGGACGCCGTCAAGCGGTAGCAGTAGTTCCACACCGCCTGGACGTGCCGTTCGAACAGCTCACCGAACGCGGCCTCGTCGCCGCGTTGCCACAGCCCGCTGTCGGTCACCTGAGCCGCGTCTGAACCGGCCACGGACACCCCCTTGCGCTGGTCACGCCCGTTTATGTCCGTCACCGCCCCCAGCGCTGCGTCACGAGTCCGAAAAGCCGTGCACCTGCCCATCCGCCCCCAGCGCGACCACCCCGGCGCCGAACGGGGCGGGCTGGTCCAGCACCTGCCCGCCCAGCTCACGCCATGCTGTGCCGGCCCAGACCGCGATGCCACCAGCGGACGTCCGGGCGAACACGTGACCCGACGAAGTGACGGTCGGGTTGCCCGGACCGGAGAACCCGCTCAGCACCCGGGTGCCCAGCGCGACCTCGCCGGTGTCGGTCCGGTAGACCACGGCGGATCCGAACGCCGACGGCGGCCCAGCCGGTTTCAAGGACGCGAACCCAGGATCGAGCTTGTCCGTATGCCAGTGCAGCACCTTGTCCCTTGTGGACGCATAGACATCGGGACCGGAAACGGCGATGCCGTCCTGGATGTCGGTACCGCCGATGTCCGTCCACTCGTGACCCGGCCGCCACACGCTCAACCGGCCGCGCCCGTTCTTGACGTACACGGCCTTCCCGTCCGTGACCGGGGAACCGACCTGGGCGACGTCGCCTGGTGCATGATCGTTCGGATTGCCCAGCGACTGCCACGAACCATTGATCAACGCCAGGATCTTGTTGTCCGTGACCCGTTTCGCGACCACCCAGCCACCGGCGGCCGACACCGCCTGGTTGAGCGGACCGTCGGCCCACGGCAACGTAGTCCATTCGCCGCCCGGGGAACACCCATACAGCTGCCCATTGAGGACGACATAAGCACGACCGTCAGCGGCCCAACTGGATCCACGCGGATAGCGTTGGTACTCCCGTTGCAGCCAACCGTCATACGGGTAGCCGAGACTGACGTCCGAGTCGTTTGGCACATAGGCCGAGAAGATGTTGACCTTGTCGGCGCGGTCGGCGGCGGACAGGTTCGGCGGCACCTCGGCGACGTTGTAGTCCCGGTAGTTCTCCGAGACGAACCGCGGCCCCTGGTACAGACGCGTTGCGGCATCAGTGAACCGGGCCGCCACGACATGGTCGGGATGGTCGTGGAACTTGATGTTGTCCTTGAGGAACCGGGCATCCGGGTTCGGATCCTGCGCGCGCACCACGGTCGGCCGCAACCGCGTGAACAGCTTGACCAGCACCTGAACCACATCGGAATGCGTGTAGAGGTACGGCTGAGCAAGGACTCCGCCGGTCGGCGTCAGCGTCGCCAGCCGCAGCTGGTCGCGGTCGTCGTTCCACAGGCGGACAAAGGCCTCCTTACCGCCGACCGCGTGCGGATCGTTGTTCTCTGGCAGGTTGACGAACACCACCTGCACTTGTGGCCGCTGCTTCAACACATACAGCTCGACCGCGTGGCGCTCATCGACGTCGAGCCGGGATGCCTGCCATTCATCGGAAGCACCGGCCATTCGCGCATACGCCGCGCGCGTACCGGCTTGACGGCGTGCGGCGTAGCCGTTCGCGTCGGCCTTGTCGGTCTCGCCCGCGGTCAGGTAGATCCCGGTGGTCGGGCGGCCCGCCCGGATCCCGGCCACCAGGTCCGGGTTCATGAAGATGATGTCATCGTCCGGATGGGCGATCACCTGGACGTAACGCACGTCCGATTGGGCCGTCGCCGGCGGCGTGCGGTCCGGAGTGGACGAGCACGCGATCAGCACTACGGCCAGTGTGGCGGCGGTCACGAGCCCCGCCCAGGTGCGAACCATGGTGCCGAACCTAGCCGGGGAAATTCGCCCGCAACGTTCCACCCGGGGTTGGCGTCTTACAGATGTGGGCGGGACACCTGAAGGGGGACGCATGCGGCTTTCGGTGGTCGTGCCGTGCTTCAACGAGGAGCACGGGCTTGCCGACCTGCATGCGCGGCTGGCTGCTGTCCTGCCTGAGGTCACACCCGACTTCGAGGTGGTGCTCGTCGACGACGGCAGCTCCGACCGGACCCTGGCGGGGATGCGGGAGCTGGCCGCCGCGGACGCGCACGTCCGGTATGTCGCGCTGAGCCGCAACTTCGGCAAGGAGTCGGCCATGCTGGCCGGGCTCGCGCAGGCCAACGGCGATGTCGTGGCGATCATGGACGCCGACCTGCAGCACCCGCCGGAACTGCTCGCGCAGATGATCGAACTGCTCGGCAAGGGCTTCGACCAGGTGGTCGCGCGGCGCGACCGCAAGGGCGAGGGCAGGCTGCGGTCGCTGTCCTCCAAGACGTACTACAAGATGATGAACCGCCTGGTGGACGTGCGGTTGCGCGACGGCGAGGGCGACTACCGGGTGATGACCCGGCGGGCCGTCGAGGCGCTGCTGTCACTGGGCGAGTACAACCGGTTCTCCAAGGGCCTGTTCGCCTGGATCGGGTTCGACACCGCGGTGATCGACTACCAGAACGTCCAGCGCAGCACCGGCACCACGAAATGGACGTTCCGCAAGCTGCTGAACTACGGCATCGACGGTGTCGTCTCGTTCAACAACAAGCCGTTGCGGCTGGCCGTCTACATCGGCCTGGTCGTGACCCTGCTGGCATTTGCTTACGCGGGCTACGTAATCATCGACGTGCTGGCCAGTGGCGTTGACGCGCCAGGCTATGCGACGTTGATGGTCGGCATCGCCGGTCTCGGCGGGCTGCAGCTGCTGTTCCTGGGCATCGTCGGCGAGTACGTCGGCCGCATCTACTACGAGGCGAAACGAAGGCCGCACTTCCTGGTCAAGGAGACCAGCGGGCCGGCCCCGGTCCCGGTCACCGTGGTGCTCGGCCGCGATCATGAGGCAGGATAGTGACTTCTCTGCTGCGACGGCGCTGGTTCGCGCCGTTGGTGCTGTGTGTGCTCGTGGCCGTGTTCGCCTGGTTGCCCTTCCTGCGCCAGCACATCTTCTACGTGATCGACGACAGCGCTGCCCAGTTCGTGCCGATGTGGCGCCGGATCGGCGAGATGCTGCTGTCCGGCAACTTCCCGCTGCTGGACCTGGACTCCTGGGCGGGCGGGAACCTCGCCGGGGAGGCGCTGTTCGGCGTGTGGAACCCGGTGAACCTGCTGGAATACGTGCTGGTCACCAGGTTCGACGACCTCGCACTGGCCGCGGCCGTGGTCAAGACCCAGTTTCTCGTGATCCTCGCGCTCGGCGTGTACATGCTGTGCCGGGAGTACAAAGCGGCCAAGTGGGCCGCGCTCGCGGTCGCGTTCGCGGTGCCGTTCAGCGGGTTCATCCTGTTCTTCCAGGCCGAGGCCTGGGCAGGCGGGCTGATGACGGTCGCCTGGGTGCCGTGGATGTGGTGGTCCGCGCGGAAAGCCGCGGCGCGGACGCTGCATCCGGTGTGGGCGTTCGTGTTCGGTGCATTGTGTGTCACGGCGGGCAACCCGTACGGCGTGCTCGCCACACTGGTGGTCTACATCGGACTGTTCGCCGAGATCCGCACACTCCGGGTCGCGTTGATCGGACTCTCGGTGCTCGCGGTGGCACCGCTCGTGTTCCTGCCGTTGCTGGGCGCCGCGTCCGTGGGCATCCGTAACGGCGTGCAGTTCTACAACTCTGGCATCCTTTCGCCATCGCTCACCGACATCCTGGCGCTGAGCATGCCGAGCCACCTGCCCGCGATCCGGGCGTTCGACCCGAACATCATGCGGCTGAACGTGCCTGCCACCTACTTCGCGTGGTTCCTCGTACCGGTGCTGGCATGGGTCGACTGGGGCGTCATCCGGCAGCGGAAACGTGAACTCACAGCGGTGTTCGTGGTCACGGCCACGTACCTCGCGTTCTGCCTGGCGCCGTCGAACCTGTGGCTGTTCCGGTGGCCGTTGCGCAACATCGAGGGCCTCTGGATCGGTTTGGCCGTATTCGCGGGTGTTCTGCTGTCCGCGGGGCTGCGAACCGACCATCTCAGGCGGAGGATCCTGATCACCGGCGGTGCTTTGCTGGCCGGGATGTACCTTTCGATCGCGTCCTGGCCGAAGATCACCCTGCACCACGTGATCGGGGTGGCACTGCTGGCCGGGCTGACCGCTGCGCTTGTCCTCGCCGCGCGGCGAGGGAACTCGCGCTGGCAGGCTGCGGTGCTGGTCGGTGGGAGCGCGCTCGTGCTGGTGATCCAGCTCTCGTGGTCGCCGCTCAACTCGTCGATGACGCTGTACTACCCGACGCCGACGACTCACTTGCCGTACAACGGAACCGTGGCGCAGGTGGCCGACGTGGTGAAGGAGCCGCGTGACCGGTTCCGGTTCGGCAACGGGTACGCGGCCGCTGGAGTGCCGAGCCTGATGGCCTACACCGGGATCAGCTACGTTAAGTTCGAGAAGGCGTTGTGCCTGTCGCACCGGGAGACCTGCGCGGACGGCTACAACAAGCTGATGGAGCCGTTGCCGGGCGGTGGCACGATCGCGGACCTGACCCGCGTCGACATCATTGTGGTGCAACGGAAACTCAGCGAGGACCCGCCGCTGAAACCCGGCTGGCACATCACCTCCCGCGACGACATCGTCACGATCTTCCAGCGGGACAAGCCGTTGCCGTTCCCGCACGGACGCATCAGCGCGCTCTCACCGGGGCTGACCGTCGACCAGGACACAATGGACGGTCACCGGCGCGAACGGGTGCGCTACCGCGGCCACGGTCAGCTGACGTTCGCGCGGCTGAACTGGCCCGGGTACAAGGCGGAGATCAACGGCCGCAGGCTGGCGGTCCGGGAAGGCCCGGCCGGGATGGTGACGGTCGACCTGCCCGGCGAGGAGGGCGAGCTGGAGCTGAGCTGGACGCCGCCGGGGCTGCTGGCCGGGGTCGGCTGCGCTCTGCTCGGTGTGGCCTTGGCGGTGGCGCTAGGGTGGCGGCGTGAGAAACGTTCGCAGCAGCCTGGTCCGGTACGAGGGCGCCGATGGGAACGTCTACATCGGACTGAACGAGGGCGAGGTGATCCGCCCGCTGCCCCAGCGGACGATCGCGGAGCTGCTCCGGCTGCCGTTGGCGGAGATCCGGCGGACAGTCCAGCGCACTAGCGGCGAGATCCTTGCGGACGTCCGGCTGCTGCCGCCGGTCGACGGGCTGACCGAGGTCTGGGCCGCGGGCGTGACCTATGAGCGGTCCCGCGACGCCCGGGTCGAGGAGACCACCGAACGGTCGGTGTACGACCGGGTCTACGACGCCGAGCGGCCCGAGCTGTTCTTCAAGGCCCCGGCCTGGCGCGTGGTCACCGACGGCGACCCGATCGGCGTGCGCGAGGACTCCGCGGTCAACGTGCCCGAACCCGAGCTCGGCGTGGTGGTGAACGCGTTCGGCGAGATCGCCGGCTACGTCGTGGTCAACGACGTCAGCTCCCGGTCCATCGAGGGCGAGAACCCGCTCTACCTGCCGCAGGCCAAGGTCTACGCGGGCAGCTGCGCGATCTCGGCGGGCATCGTGCCGGTCTGGCTGACCGGGATCGAGGATCTCGCGATCGAGATGACCGTCCAGCGCGGGAACGACGTCGTGTTCGAGGGTTCGGCGTCGACCGCGCAGTTCCACCGGCCGGTCGAAGGCCTGGTGCCCGCGTTGGTCGACTGGCTGACCTTCCCGGACGGCGTGATCCTGTCCACCGGCACCGGGATCGTTCCCGGACTGGACTTCAACCTCACACCCGGCGACGTGGTCGAGATCACCATCGAGAACGTCGGGAGACTGACCAACCCGGTCGAGGGAGCCCGGCGGATCCGGGAAGAAACTCCCTGAGTGCCGAAGTTGGCACAGATATGACACTTCCCGCAAGCGCACAGGAGATCCGGCTCGCCGCCCGCCCGGAGGGCACGCCGGTGCCGGAGAACTTCGAGATCGCCACCGTCCCGGTGCCCACGCCGGGGGACGGCGAAGTCCTGGTCAAGAACCTGTTCCTGAGCGTGGACCCGTACATGCGCGGCCGGATGCGGGACGTGCCCTCGTACTCGCCGCCGTACAAGGTCGGCGAGGTCATGACCGGCGGTGCGGTCGGCGAGGTCGTCGCGTCTACTGTGGACTCGCTGCGAGTCGGTGACACCGTCGTGCACCAGCTGGGGTGGCGCGAGTACGCGCTGCTCAGGGCCGGCGAAGCGCAGAAGGTCGACCCGGCGGTGCCGCTCGGCGCCTACCTCGGCACGCTCGGAATGCCCGGACTGACCGCGTATGTCGGGATCGTGGACATCGCTCAGGTCAAGCCCGGTGACGTCGTTTTCGTTTCGGGCGCCGCGGGTGCCGTCGGGTCCGTGGCAGGGCAGATCGCCAAGCTCAAGGGCGCCTCACGGGTGATCGGCAGCGCCGGGTCGGCCGAGAAGGTCCGGCACCTGACCGAGGACCTCGGCTTCGACGCGGCCTTCAACTACCACGACGGCCCGATCGCCGAGCTGCTCCAGGCCGCCGCGCCGGACGGCATCGACGCGTACTTCGACAACGTCGGCGGCGAGCACCTCGAAGCCGCGATCACCGCGATGAACTGGCACGGGCGCGCCGCGCTGTGCGGGTCGATCTCGGGCTATAACAAGGAGACCCCGCAGCCGGGGCCGCGCAACCTGGGCAAGCTGGTCGGCTGGCGGCTGCGGCTTGAAGGGTTCCTCGTGCTGGACCACTACGGCAAGATGCCGCGGTTCATCGAGGAAGCCGGGGCGTGGGTGCGGTCCGGGCAGCTGAAGTACGACGAGACCGTGGTCGAGGGCTTCGAGAACACCCCTAAGGCGTTCATGGACATGCTCGCCGGCGCCAACACCGGCAAGATGCTCGTGAAGATCTGACCCCGGGCGAACGTGGGACACGGGCCGGGCGAACGTGAGACACGGGGTTTAGAAGACCACTGTTTTGTTGCCGTGGACGAGGACACGGTTCTCCAGGTGCCAGCGCAGGCCCCGGGCCAGGACCACTTTCTCGATGTCTCGGCCTTTTCTGACCATGTCACGGATGCTGTCGCCGTGGCCGACGCGGATCACGTCCTGTTCCACGATCGGCCCGGCATCCAGCTCCGCCGTCACGTAGTGGCAGGTGGCGCCGACGAGCTTCACACCCCGTTGGTACGCCTGGTGATACGGCTTCGCGCCGACGAACGACGGCAGGAAGCTGTGGTGGATGTTCAGGGCCCGCCCGGTCCACTCGCGGCACAGCTCCGTCGGCAGGATCTGCATGAACTTGGCCAGCACGATCGCGGTCGGGTCGTGCTGGGCCACCAGCGAACGCACCTGCGCGAACGCGGCTTCCTTGTTCTCCCTGGGGAACGGCACGTGGTGGAACGGGATGCCGTGGCCCTCGGTCACCGCCGCGAGGTCGTCGTGGTTGCCGATCACCGCGCTGACCTCCACCTCGAGCTCCCCGGAGGCGACCCGGCCGAGCAGGTCGTACACGCAGTGGCCCTCCTTGGAGACCAGCAGCACGATCCGGCGCGGCTCCCCGGTGTCCGCGACCTTGCCCTCCCCGCCCAGCTCGGCGGCGATCTCCGCGAACCGCGCCCGCAGCTCCTCGACGTCGTAGGGCAGCGAGGACGCGAGCACCTCCTGGCGGGTGAAGAACCAGGAGGTGTCCGGGTCGGTGTGATACGCGGCCTCGACGATCCAGCCGCCCGCGTCGGCCAGGAACTGCGCGATGCGGGCGACGATTCCGGTCCGGTCGGGACAACCGAAGGTGATCACGTACCGGCGCTCAGGCTGGGTCATGGGCGCAGAGCCTAGTCAGCCCACGCACGGGTTTCTGTCAGTCAGCCGCCGTGGATGGCGTCGATGAGCTCGGTCCGGCCGGACAGGATCGCGGTGCTGGGCCGTTTCCAGGCGGCGCGGTACACGGCGTCCGCGGTGCCGACCAGGGTCGCGTCCGTCTCGGTGCCGGAGTCCTCGATCCGGCCGACTTCGACAACACCGTTGTGCGCCTTGAGCAGCCAGACGTGACCTACGTCGGCGGCGTGGATCAGCAGGGTGCCCTCGACGGTCACCTCGGGGCGCTTCAGCCGGGCGCGGAACGGCGAGATCAGCCGCACCACCTCGTCGATGCCGTCCTCGGCCAGCTCAGGGCTGAACAACAACGTCGGCACCTTCTCGTGGGCCGCGTGCTCGGCGTCCAGCCGGTGGATCGCGGTCTCGTGCGCCTGGCGGCGGCCCCACCAGCCGGCCGTGGCCAGGCCCGGGATGAACCCCCACACCTCCTTGGCCGGATCGGTGTCCAGGCGGGAAAGCATGGTCGCGCGCCGCTCGTCCCAGAACGCCAGCAGCTCGTCCCAGTCCTCCGGCGGCGCCGGACGCTCCGGGCGGGAGTCCCGCGGCGTCAGCAGCTGCGCCTCGGCGACCATGTGGTGCACACCGGCGATGTGGGCGACCAGGTCGTGGACCGTCCACTCCGGACACGTGGGGACCGGGGCATCCGGCCCGGCCGCTACCGCCGCGGCCCGCAGAGCGTCGGCTTGTTCGGTGACATGAGCCAGGTTCGTCTCGTGATCCACCGGGTAGAGCTTAGTGGCCGGACGTGACCGCCGACCACGAAACAGTGACCTCACCCAGCCGCCAGCGCCGCCGGGAGTCCAGGACCGGCCAGTCCGCGGACAGACGCCGGACCGTCTCCGTCCAACGGGCGCGCGGGCCGAACGGGCTCAGCGGCGCGGCCGCCGCCCAGTGCGCGTCGAGCGCGGACAGCAGGGCGTGCACCGGTTCGCCCGCAACGTTGTGATGGATCAGCGACTTGGGCAGCCGTTCGGCCAAATCGGACGGTTGCTCGATGCCGGAAGGCAGGCACGCCAACGTGAACGTCTGCGGGCCCGCGGCGGTCAACGTGACCCAGCAGCAGCGGCGGCCGATCTCGTCACATGTCCCCTCGATGAGCACCCCGCCCGGCGCGAGCCGGCCCAGCATGGTGTCCCACGCCTGGGCCGCATCGTCCTCCGTGTACTGACGCAGCACGTTGAAAGCCCGCAGCAGCACCGGACGCGTGCCGGCCAGCTCGAACCCGCCCCGCCGGAACTCCAGCCGCGGCGGGTCCTCCGCGGGCTTGGCCGCTGCCACGCGCTCCGGGTCCAGCTCCAGCCCGAGCACCCGGACATCGCGCCGCACGACGGACAGCCGCTGCGCCAGTTCGACCGTCGTGATCGGCGAGGACCCGTAGCCGAGGTCGACCACGAGCGGATCCGCCGCGGCCCGCAGGACCGAGGAAACCCAAGGAGTCGCGGCGATCCAGCGATCCACCTTGCGCAGCCGGTTCGGGTTCGTCGTCCCGCGGGTCGGGACGCCCAGCGCCCGCGCCCGCCCGGCCGCTAGCCGCGGCTTGCGAGCCATTTCTCGGCGAACGCGGCCTCGTTGGCCAGCAGCTTGATGACCTGCTCGCCGATCGAGCGCTCGATCTTGCCGCCGATCAACGGGATGGACACGCGGACTTCCAGCGATGTCACCCAATCGGTGCCTTTGTCCGTCCCGGACAGACGCATCTGCCCGGAGATCTCCCCTGGTACACCGGGGATCGTGGCCTTGACCGTGCCCGTCTTGTCCGTTCGCCAGGTCTCGGTCCGGTCAACGACCAGGTCGCCCTTGAGCAGGCTTCGGACGGCTGAGGGAAGATGTTCGGCGGCGAGCCCCTGGCGCACCCGGTACGTCACCTCACCACCTTGCTCTGCGCGATCCACGATGGAGGCGTTCGTGCCGCCCAGGGCCTGGAGCCGGTCTTCGAGGTAGGCCGGATCGACGAGCGCGGCGTGCACGGTGTCGGCCGGGGTGTTCAAGCTCGCCCGGTGCTCCATACGGCTAGGCATGAACCGGAGGTTACCGTTGACGCCCGTGACCACCTCGCGTCCCGGCACCCAGACCCGCCTGAGCGGGTACACGACCCTGCGCTTGGGCGGGCCGGCCACGAGGTTCATCGAAGCGACGACCGCTCGTGAGGTCGTGGACGCGGTCCGCGCCGCGGACGAGGCCGGCGAACCGCTGCTGGTGCTCGGCGGCGGCTCGAACGTGCTGATCGGCGACGACGGGTTCGACGGCACGGTCGTGCACATCGCCAGCAAGGGCGTGGGCATGGACTGCACGGCCGCGGGCTCGGTGCAGCTGACCGCCGAGGCCGGCGAGAACTGGGACTCGGTCGTCGCCCAGACCGTCTCCTCCGGCTTGGGCGGCCTGGAGTGCCTGTCCGGTATCCCCGGGCTCGTCGGCGCCACCCCGGTGCAGAACGTCGGCGCCTACGGCGTCGAGGTGGCCGAGGTGCTCGTCTCGGTGGACCTGCTCGACCGGGCCAGCGGCGAGGTCCGCACGCTCACCCCGGACGAGCTCGGCCTGGCCTACCGCACGAGTGTGTTGAAGAACACCGACCGCGCCGTGGTGCTGCGGGTCCGGTTCCAGCTGGCCGACAGTGGGCTGTCCGCGCCGATCCGCTACGCCGAACTGGCCAACACCCTCGGCGTCGCGCCGGGCGAGCGCGTGCCGGTCGACCGGGTCCGCCAGTCCGTGCTGGACCTGCGCCGCGGCAAGGGCATGGTGCTCGACCCGGACGACCACGACACGTGGAGCGCGGGCTCGTTCTTCACCAACCCCGTCCTGCCAGAACCGCAGCTCAGCGAGGCCCTGGACCGCATCCGCGCCCGCGTCGGCGACGACGTGCGCATCCCCCAGTACCCCGGCGGCAAATTGTCCGCCGCGTGGCTGATCGAGCGTGCGGGCTTCGAGAAGGGGTACCCCGGACCCGGAGGACGCGCCGCGCTGTCGCACAGCCACACCCTCGCTTTGACCAACCGCGGCAGCGCGACCACCGAGGACATCCTGGCCCTTGCCCGTGAGGTGCGGGACGGGGTCTACTCGGCCTTCGGGGTCTCGCTCGTCGCCGAGCCGGTCTTCGTCGGCTGCGCCCTCTGAACCGGGCGCGACAACGGAGACCGGCAGTGCGTGTGACCCATATCACACGCACCGAGACCTCTTTTGCGCGTCTTTACAAATAGATGCCGTGATTCGGAGGTTGTGACGTGCGAGCCGGGCGAAGAGCGATCGTTGGCGCGTTCCTGGTCGCGAGCGTGCTCGCGGTGACGGGGTGCAGCTCGACCGAGTCCGGCAGCCCACTGGGGGTGGGCGACAAACCGACCGGCGACACCAGCGGCGGGGAGCCGCAGGCCAAGGCCAAGATCGTCGCGGACCCCGCGGTGGACGCCAAGGACGTCGAGGTGCTCAAGCCGATCAAGATCTCGGTCACCGAGGGCCAGCTCACCGACGTCGCGGTCACCAACGCCGAGGGCAAGGCGGTCGCCGGCGCGGTCGCGGCGGACAAGCTCAGCTGGACCAACAGCGAGCGTCTGGCCTACGGCAAGACCTACACCTACGCGGCCAAGGCCATGGGCAGCGACAACAAGCAGGTGGAGCTCAAGGGCAGCTTCGCCACCATGACCCCGGCCAAGACCGTCCGCGCCACGGTGAACCCGACCGACGGCCAGACCGTCGGGGTCGGCATGCCGATCAGCGTGAACTTCCCCGACGTGGCGCCGAAGGACCGCGCCGCCGCCGAGAAGGCGCTCAAGAT
>CBIMJO010000019.1:0-20092 GCA_966244135.1 uncultured Actinocrispum sp.
ACGCCATTGGATTCTACGGGCAGGCCATCGTTTTGCGTCGTGGCATTGGCGACACGTATGAACTCGCCAACAGTTTCGACGGAATGGGCCGCGTACACACCGCCCTCGGCCAACACGGCCAAGCCCACGACGCATAGTCGGAAGCCCTAAAGCTATACAAATCGCAAGGGCGCGAACCAGACGCTACTCGGATCCAGACCCAACTCGACGCCGTCAACGGATAGCAGCACAGAGCCATACAGGGCACCGAGAACCGGCCGAAACGGGCAGCCTTGTTCTGTCCAGTGAAGATCGGCGCGCTGGGTTCCCAGACCGCGCACCAGGCGGCGAGGCGCAGGCCAGGGCGGCCTTGGCCGGTGAGTGTGGTGCGGCCGACGAAGGTTCCGGACAGCTTCTCGCGTGGTGCCAGGCCTGCGTGTTTGACCAAGGCTCGGGCGGTGGTGGAGCGTGTCGGGTCACCGGTTTCGGCGAGGATGGCGGCGGTGCTGATCGCGGAGAGCCCGGTGATGGAGGTGACCAGTTCGGTCAACTGCAGTTCGTCAAGAATGCCGAGCATCCGCGTCTCGGTTTCGGTGAGCTGCTGGTCTGTGTGACGCCAGTCCTGCAGCAGGAACTGGATTCGTTCGAGCGTGCCGCGGCGGTGGACCGTCACGCCGGTGGGGTTGGTCAGTGAGCCTTTTTCGTAGTTCTGTAGGAGGTGGATGGCTTTGGCCAGTCAGCCGCGCGGCGGGGACAGCAGCGGAGTTTGCGCAGGATGCGCCAGGTCGTGAGTTGGGCGTTGGCGCGTTCGCCGGGGCCGGGCAGGCGGGCGTGGACGCGGTTGGCCTCTTTCTGGGACTCGGGCTTGTGACGCCCCTTGTACGGGGTGATCATGTGGCGCCCGGTCGGGTCGTAGCCGTGGTAGCCCTTGTCGCCCAGGGCGATCAGCCCGGCCTCGCGCAGCGCGGCCAGGATGTTCCAGATCCGCGCGGCGGCGGTGTCGTGAGTGCTGCCGGGCAGGTCGCCGGAGACCCACAGGATCGTCCCGTCCGGGGAGGTGATCACCTGCAGGTTCACCCCGTGCCTCTTGTGTTTGCCGGAGTAGAAGGGCCGGTCGGCGGCGATCCGGTCGATCGGGATCAGCGTGCCGTCGATGACCACGTAGGCCGGGCCCTGACGTTTGGCCTTGTGCAGCGCGTCCCGCAGCTTCGGTGCTCGTTGGGCCGGCAGTTCGACGACGTCGTTGACATAGCGCCGGCAGGTTGTGGTGGAGACCGCGAACCCGGCTGCGACCTCGGCGAACGGCTCACCTTTACGCAGGTGCACCAGCACCAGTAGTGACTGCTGTCCTGGGTTGAGCTTGCGCCACACCGACCCGAGCCGCTTGCGGTGAGCGCGGACCAGGCCGGACACGAAGGTCAGGGTCTGATGTGACAACGGCAGCGCGGCACGGTAGAACAGCACGTGAAGCCCCTGGCATCTGCGGAACGATCTTGGTCGATAGCTCTGCTAACAGGGGCTTCGCCATGTCCGGACATCGCCACGCCGGTGCTCGTCAACCTGTGATCAGCAAGAGACCTTGCCTGCCAACGCATCCAGCCCAGGATGAAAAAGGCTCAGTCGACGTTGCCCGGCGAGCCGGTGTTTCACCCGCCACGGTGTCGGCATTCCTCAACCGGCCGGATGTCGTGGCGGCACGGACACGATCGCGGATTGAAGCAGCCGTCGCGGACCTCGGCTACGCCGCTGGCGGCTCGGTTCGTGAGGCAGCTCCCCACTGGCGGGCGGAACGGCTTTGCCACATGGGTGTTCCAGCCGGCTACGACAGGCTGGTACCTGAGGAAAGGACGTTTCGAGGCACGGCCGGTGTCGGTGCGTGCCGAGCCGTGGCCAGGTGTACCCGTCCGCGGACGGAACGCGTCAGGGGCGTGCGGATGTGTGCTGGGTTCCGGTCGCGCCGGCCTCACACCACATGGGTTGCGGCACACGCACAAGACGCGCATGCGAGGGCTTCGTACCCCGCCTAAGTTGATGGACGAACGCCTCGGACACGACGACGGCTCGGTCCAGGGGAACTACGACCACATCACTCCGGAGATGCGTAAGCAGTTGATGGACGGGCTGACGTCGAATGGGAGGCGGCACTCGACGCACGGCTGTCGATGTGTCCGACTTCGCCGATGGGTGTGCTCAACCGCCTGCTGCAGGCGCGGGCACAGAAAGTAGCGGCGGACGGCCGAAAGCCGGTTGAAGGGCTGTCTGTCCGGCGGTCCTGACTGTGACCTCAGAGGGAAGATCGTCTCCCAGAATTCTCCCAAACAGAAGAATGCCCTTTCCTTCGCGACGAAGGAAAGGGCTTCTGACCTTGGGGTGAGTGACGGGACTCGAACCCGCGACTTCCTGGACCACAACCAGGTGCTCTACCAACTGAGCTACACCCACCATGCCCTCTCGATGAGAGCGACCTTAGCTTAGCGTGCCTGTCTCGTCGTCTGAAATTCAGGGGTCAGGTGTCCGCGTTGAGGACTCGTTCGGCGGCTGCCCGGGCCTCTTCGGAGGTGGGGCCGGGCTGGGGGACGAAGGCGGTGCTGCGGTAGTACTCGAGCTCCTTGATGGACTCGCGGATGTCGGCGAGGGCTCGGTGGGCGAGGCCTTTGCCGGGCTGCGCGTAGTAGATGCGGGGGTACCAGCGGCGGCAGAGTTCCTTGATCGAGGAGACGTCCACCATCCGGTAGTGGAGGTGGTTGTCGAGCTCTTTCATGTCGCGGGCGATGAAGCCGCGGTCGGTGGCGATGGAGTTGCCGGCCAGCGGCGCGGTGCGGGTTTCGGGGACGTACGCGCGCACGTAGTCGAGGACCATCCGCTCGGCTTCGGCCACCGTCACGGTGGATCGGCGGACTTCCTCGGTCAGGCCGGAGCGGGCGTGCATCTCGCGGACGACCTCGGGCATCGCCGCCAGGATGTCGTCCTCGGCGTGGATGACTACGTCGACGCCCTCTCCGAGCACGTTCAGCTCCGCGTCGGTCACCAGGGCGGCGATCTCGATCAGGGCGTCGTTCTCCAGGTCGAGCCCGGTCATCTCGCAGTCGATCCACACCAGATGGGCATTCACCTGCATCACCCTAGCCCGAGGACGGTCCCGGATCGGTGATCCGGCTTCGAGCTGCGCGGTTCGTGTCTCGGTTCTACCGTTCGTCACATGACTGCCGCGCGGGAGATCGCTGACGGGTACGTGACTTCGGGCCGTGCCGTGGAGCTGGGCACCGTCGTGGTGGATGGCCAGGTCGACGCGTCGGCGGCGATCCGGCTGCCGCTGGCGACGTTGAACCGGCATGGCCTGGTGGCGGGGGCGACGGGGACCGGGAAGACCAAGACGTTGCAGCTGATCGCGGAGCAGCTGTCGGCGGCGGGTGTGCCCGTGCTGCTCGCGGACATCAAGGGTGACCTGTCCGGGCTGGCCAGGGCGGGGGAACCGAACGACAAGATCACCACCAGGGCGTCGGAGACCGGCGACGACTGGCAGGCGACCGCGTTCCCGGTGCAGTCGTTGTCGCTGGGTACGGGTGGTCCTGGGGTTCCGGTGCGGGCGACGATCACGAGTTTCGGGCCGATTCTGCTGTCGAAGGTGCTGGGGTTGAACGACACCCAGGAGTCGACGCTCGGGCTGATCTTCCACTGGGCCGACGAGCGCGGGCTGGCGTTGCTGGACACCAAGGACCTGCGGGCCGTCATCACGCACCTGACCAGCGACGAGGGCAAGGAGGACCTCAAGGGCCTCGGCGGTGTGTCGGCCGCGACGGCGGGTGTGATCCTGCGCTCACTGTCCAATCTGGAGGCGCAGGGCGGGGACGAGTTCTTCGGTGAGCCGGAGCTGGAGGTCGCCGACCTGCTGCGGACCGGGCAGGTGTCGCTGCTGGAGGTCGGGGACCTGCAGAACAGGCCGGCGCTGTTCTCGACGTTCCTGATGTGGCTGCTCGCCGAGCTGTTCCACGAGCTGCCCGAGGCGGGCGACCTGGACGCGCCCAAGCTGGTGTTCGTGCTCGACGAGGCGCACCTGCTGTTCAAGGACGCGTCGAAGGCGTTCCACGAGCAGATCGAGCAGACCGTCAAGCTGATCCGGTCGAAGGGCGTCGGTGTGTTCTTCTGTACTCAGCTGCCCACCGACATCCCCAACGCCGTGCTGTCCCAGCTCGGCGCGCGGGTCCAGCACGCCCTGCGCGCGTTCACGCCGGACGACCAGAAGGCCTTGTCCCAGACGGTGAAGACCTACCCGACCACACCCCACTACGAGCTGGACAAGGCCCTGACCTCCCTCGGCATCGGTGAGGCCATCGTCACAGTCCTCAGCGAACGCGGCGCGCCGACTCCAGTTGCGTGGACGCGGCTGAGGGCACCGCGGTCGCTGATGGGCACGATCGGCACCGACGCGATCCGCGACGCCGCGAACGCCAGCGAGCTGCACGGGAAGTACGCGGAGACCATCGACCGTGAGAGCGCCTACGAGAAGCTGACCGCCAAGGTCGCCGCTCCGCCGCCTGCTGAGGAACAGGCACCGGCTCCGCAGGCCGCGCCCGGGAAGGACGAGCCGGGGGCGCTGGAGAAGGCGCTGAGCAGCGCTCCGGTGAAGTCGTTCTTGCGGTCGGCGGCGACGGCGCTGGGACGGGAGATCACTCGCGGCTTGTTCGGCACGGCCCGCAAACGCCGGTGACCCCAACCTCAGGCCCGCCTGCAAGGAGCATCGAACTCGGCCTCCGGCCCCGATCCCGGGTGGGTGGGTCAGAGTTTGCGCCAGAGGGTTCGGGTGAGGGTTGCGGCGAGGGTGGCCAGTGGGGATTGGGGTTTTGTGGGGGCTTCGGGGGCTGTTTCGGCCATGAGGGTGTAGGCGAGGTTGGCGGTTCGGCGGGAGGTTCGGGGGGCGAGGATGCGGGCGAGTTCCATCGCTGTGCCTTCGGGGCGGTTGGCGACCTCGGGGCGTTTGACCAGAGCCTGCACGACCATGTCAGCGGCGCGCGTGGGGGACATGGCGGGGATCCCTGTGTAGTCAACGGATTCGATCATGGGTGTCCGCACCAGGGGCATTCGCACGGAGGTGAACGTGATGCCGTCGCCCAGGAGTTCCCGGCCGGCGACCCGGCCGAACTCCTCCAATGCCGCCTTGGACGCCAGATACGCCGAGAACCGGGGTGTGTCGCTCTGCAGGCCCATCGTGGTGATGTTGACGATGTGCCCGAACCGTCGCGCTCGCATCTGGGGCAGCAGGCCGAGGGTCAGCCGGAGTGGCGCGAAGTAGTTCAACGCCATGGTCCGCTCGTAGTCGTGCATCCGGTCGACGGCCAGGTACACCGACCGCCGGATCGACCGCCCGGCGTTGTTGACGAGCATGTCGACGGTCCCCCGCCTCTTTCACCAGGCGGTCGACGGCTGCGGAATCGGTGAGGTCACAGGGAAACACCGAGGCCGAACCGCCCGCGGCCACGATTTCGTCCCGCAGCGACGCCAGCTCGGGTTCCCGCCGGGCCACCAGCAGAACCTGAGCGCCTCGCCGGGCAACGGCCAAAGCGGTCTCCCGCCCGATCCCGGACGACGCCCCGGTGATCAGGATCCGCCTGCCCGCCAACGGATCCGCGCGATCCACCCGCTGCCGCACCCGGTACGGGTCCAAGTGGTCCGACCAGTACCGCAGCAGCCGGGGCGCATAGGCGGCCAGCGGTGGAGCGGTGATCCCGCTGCCCGACAACGCCTCCTGCGTCTGCGCGGACGAGAAAGTGCAGCCGAGGTTGATGTGCGGGACGACCTCGGGCGCGATCCCGGTCTCGCGCAGCACCGCGTCCCACACCTCGCCTCGAGGCAACCGCACAGACGAAACGAACGGAACCCGGGGACTGGCAACGATCTTGGGCGCCCCGGCCGGCCCGGCGAAGGCGTTGTAGACAGAGGTCAGCGTCTGGTTGCGTGGCGCGCCCAGGTGGAAGGTCTGCTGCGGAGTGTCCAAGTGCATCAGATGGCACAACGCGTCCACGACGTAGTCGACCGGGACGATGTTGGTCGATCCCAAGGCAGGCACGACCAGCGGCAGGCGGGAGGGCAGGCGGGACAACCTGGTGATGAACGGCAGGAAGTAGTAGGGCCCGTCGATCTTGTCCATCTCACCGGTGCGAGAGTCGCCGACCACGGCTGACGGCCGATACACCCGCCACGGCACGGCATCCTGCGTGCGCACCAGCTTCTCGGCGGCGAACTTCGTTGCGTGGTAAGGCGATGGCAGGCCCTGGCCGAGGTCGAAGTCGTCTTCGGTGAACGGGCCGCGGTGGTCCCCGGCGACGGCGACCGACGACACGTGGTGCAGCCAGCGTGCACCCACGGACGCGGCGAACGAGATGACCCCGGCTGTCCCAGTGACATTCGCCGCCTCGTGCGCGGAAGCCGTGGCGGTGAAGTCGTACACCGCTCCTGCGTGCACGACATGGTCGACAGTGCCGGAGAACGAGGAAATGCCCAGACCCGGCTGGGTCAGGTCGCCCAGCACGGGCACCACTCGGGTGTCCCACTGCTGCGCGGCGAACCTGTCGGGTGACCGGACAAGTGCGTAGACCGCGTCGCAGGAAGGCCGCTCGAGCAGCCGTGTGATCAGCCGACGGCCGAGAAAACCGGTCGCCCCGGTGATGAAATAGCTGGTCATCCGCACCTCCTCGGTACGGACGCCACCTTACCTACTGATGAGTAGGAATCAAGGCTCCTGGATCACCGACGCGTCCACGACGGCGTCGCGCAGGGCCGCACGCAGCCTGCCGACGTCCAGCGGGGACAGCACGGCGGTCTCGCCGGGCGGAGATACCAAAACGACGCGCCCACCACTCACGAACACCGTCAGGTCCCGTCGCCTGCCTGCGATGTCGCGGCAGCTGACGGACCATTCCTTGCGGGCGTTCACCTCTGTCCAACCTCCCCGGTCATCTGGTCAACGGTTGCCGTCGCCGCGAGTGAGACGCATGCCTGCCGACGCCGTGACGCGTCCGCGAAGGTTTTTCGCACTTAACCCGTTCCGTCCAGAAGTCGAACTTGACCTGGTTGAGCTTACCCTCCGGATCGCCCGCTCAGGGGACACGTTTTGATATACCGCCCATTGTGGACTGGACCGAACGGGTGATGGCCGACGAACGATCGTGTGAGCGGCGGATCGCCGGTGGCATTCTGTTCCGATGTTCGCCCCTCCCAGGCTGACGGAGCCAACAGTTGACCTTGCAACTATCGCATATCCGTCGGCCCGGGTGAGAGCCTGCGGGCCGCCGCTCCGGCGGGCGCCGGGTCGGTGACCGGCCGGGCGCCGGGCCCGCCCGCACACCTGCGGCTCGCCGACGAGTTCTTCCTGGTCGCGCACAACCACGACGCGGACGCGATCGCGCCGCGCCTGCACGGGACCGGGATCGACCTCGGGCTGGCCGGGGCGCTGCTGGCCGAGCTGGTGCTCGACCGCAGGCTGCAGGTCACCGAGGGCCTGCTGGTCGTGCTCGATCCGACGCCGACCACGGATCCCTTGGCGGCGAGCCTGCTGCGCGACATCGTCACCGAACCACCGCACAGCATCAGGATATGGCTCGACTACGTCAGCCAGGACGCCCGTGACAAAGTCGGTAGCCGGCTGCACATCGCCGGCCACCTCGCCCAGGTGCGCACCAGGAAATGGTGGGGCGGCCCGGCCGTTCGGTACCGGGCGGTCAACGCCGAGAAGGCTTTGATTCCGGAAGTCCGCCTGCACGACCTGCTGGCCCGGCCGCACGCCCTGGGGATCGGCCGGATCAGCCAGGACCACAAGCTGATGCAGGACGCCTGCCTGGCAGCCCTGGCGCAGGCAACAGGCCTGCTCAGCGCCCTTTTGTGGTTTCACGGCCCGCACCGCGCACGCTCCCAAGTGGACGAACTGCGCCGTGCGCTGCCCGCTCAGCTGCTCGACCTGGCCAACCAGACCGAGGCCGCGGTGGGGGATGCCGTGCTCGGTCGCCGTCGCTGAACTCGTTTCACCAAGCCGTACCCGTCCCAGCTCAGAAAACGCCGCCCTACGCCTGCACGAAGGAGCGTCAGCGTTGTCCGACAACACGTTAGGCCTGCGCAACAGGCCGATGCGCGCGGCTGGGGGACCGAGCCGCGTGTCCAGGGCACTGGCCCGCAACCGGCTCGGGGTCTCCTCGGTCGTCTTCTTCATCGTCTCCGCCGCCGCGCCGCTGACCGTCATCGGCAGCGGGGCGGTGCTCGCGTTCTCCACCACCAAGACCATCGGGATCCCGGTGGCCTACGCGGCGGTCGCCGTGGTGCTCGGCCTGTTCTCGGTCGGCTATGTCGCGATGTCCAGGCATATCACCAATGCCGGCGCCTTCTACACGTACGTCGCGCAGGGACTCGGCCGTGTCGCCGGTGTTGGCGCGTCCTTCGTGGCCTTGGTGGCCTACAACGGCATGCAGGTCGGCCTGTACGGCGGCTTCGGCGGGATCCTGGCCATGCACCTGAACGCCTGGTTCGGCTGGAGCGTCGACTGGTGGGTGCTCGCGCTGGGTGCCTGGCTGGTCATCGCGGTGCTCGGGGTGCTGCGGATCGACTTCAACAGCAAGGTCCTGGCCGTGCTGCTGACCGCGGAATGCCTGGTGATGCTGGTGTTCGACGCGGTCGAGCTGACCCATCCCGCCGGTGGCCAGGTGAGTTTCACCGCGCTCGACCCGTCGCACCTGGTCGCCGCCGGAGCGGGTGCGTTGCTGGTCACGGCCGTGACCGGGTTCGTCGGGTTCGAGGGCGGCGCGGTGTACGCCGAGGAGACCCGTGATCCCAAGCGGACTGTCGCCCAGGCGACCTACATCGCGGTCGCGTTCGTCGGGATTCTGTACGCCTTGTCCTCGTGGGCACTGACTGTTTTCACCGGCCCGGACCAGATCGTGGGCGCGGCGACCGCCCAGAGCACCGATCTGATCTTCAATATCAACGCGGGCTTTCTCGGCGCCTGGATCGTCGACATCGGCCGGATTCTCATCGTCACGAGTCTGTTCGCCGCGCTGGTGAGCTTCCACAACACCGTTGCGCGGTACTTCTTCGCGCTCGGCCGGGAGCACGTCCTGCCCGGCGGGCTCGGCTCGACCAACCGGCGCACCGGGTCACCACAGGCGGGATCGCTGGCGCAGAGCGCGATCGCGCTGGTCGTCATCGTGCTGTTCGTGGTGTTCAAGCTGCATCCGTTGAACGACTTGATGTTCATCGTGACCACGTACGGCGGGCTCGGTGTGCTGATCCTGATGGCGATCACGTCGATCTCGGTGATCGGCTACTTCCTCCGCCGCCCGGCCCCGGACGAGAACGCCTGGCGCCGCGTGATCTCCCCGGCGGTCGCTGCCGTTCTCCTGCTTGTCGTGCTGTACCTGACATTGGCGCAGTACTCGACCCTGCTCGGCCTGCCGTCCGGGCATCCCGTCGTCTGGATCCTGCCTGCCTCGTTCGGGGTGGCCGGGCTGGCCGGGATCCTGTGGGGCGCGCATCTCAGGTACCACCGGCCGGAGATCTACGCGTCGATCGGCCTGGGCGCCAACAGTGTCATCGGCCGCGCGTCCCGGGAACCGTTGGCCATTGCCGCCGGGCCCGCGCCCGCGGACCGGTTGCCCGCGTTCACCGGGACTCCCGGCTTCGCGGAGAACGAGCGGCACGAGGTGTTCCCGGTCGGCGGCGACCATCCGGTGGACCCGCTCGGCACGATCCTCAGCGACGCGTTCCTGACCGGGGACATCGCCGAGTGGCTCGTACCGGACATCGAGGACCGGCGCCGGATCTATCCGCAGTACTGGCGGATGGCCGTCCAGCACGCGCTGTCCGGCGCGGGTGAGGTCTTTGCCGGCGGGGACACTTCGGGCGTCGCGGTCTGGTACCCGGCGGCGTCCGGCCCGCCCAGCGCCGAGCCGCCGGACCTCGCCCGGCGGCTGCACGCGATCTGCGGCCCTTACACAGAGCGGTTCCTGGCTCTGCACCAGGCCATGGGCGCGGCTCATCCCGGGCAGCCGCACCACTATCTGGCGTTCGTGGCGGTGACGCCCTCGCAGCAGGGGAGGGGGATCGGGACCGCGCTGATCCGGCATCGGTTGCAGGAGCTGGAAATCGCGGCCATGCCGGCGTACCTGGAGGCGACCAACCGGCGGAACCTGGCGCTGTACGTGCACCTGGGCTTCCAGCCGATGGGCTCGCCGATCACGTTGCCGGACGACGGACCGAAGCTGTAGCCCATGTGGCGGCCGTCGTCCGTCCACAGGGGACTGTAGGAGGCGTGGTGGCGGCTGGGATCACAGGTGTCCCAGCCGCCACCGGCGCGTATCGGATCAGCGTGTCACATCAGTTGCTGTTGACGAAGGCGGTGGCCTTCGCCGACCCGACGGAGGTGGCCGCCGAGTTGGACTCGATCGGCGAGACCGTCGAGTTCTTGAAGCAGATGTAGGTCACGCCATTGTCCACACCACCGTTGGACGGGTCCGGGTTGATGCCCAGGTCCTTGGCGGTGGCGTAGGACGCCTCGCCGATGATCTGGGTCGGCCCGGTGTCCCCGATGACCGCGTACAGCACTTTGTTGTTGTAGATGACGGCACACGATCCGGCGCCCTTGAGACCGGAGGATGTGTACTTCCAGATGCTGCTGGAACTCGGCACCACGATGTAGTGCGTGACGTCCGCGGTCAACGGCTTGCCGTTGGACGCGTGGAACGCGGTGTCGGGCTGGAAGCAGCAGTCGGTGTTCTCGTTGCAGCGCGACGTGCGGACACCGTCACAGTCGATGTCCATGTCGGCCTTCCAGAACACCGCGCCGTTCGCGTCGCACACGGCGACGGTCTTGCCCGTCTCCTCGTCGGTCCGGTACTTGCCGTTCGAGATCTGCTTGCAGGAGGTGGTTTTGGCGAGTAGTTGGCTCGCGGTCGGCCCAGCCTGGATGGTGACCGCAGGGGCAGGCTGGGGGCTTGCGCTCGCGACGGCGGACGGGACCAGGGTCCCGGCCGCCAGCAGGGTCGCCGCGAGGAGCAGAAGCTTCCGCATCGCGTCTCCTTTTATTAGGAAACTTTCCAGACGAACGTGGCGGCGGACCCCTACTATGTCGCTCGCCGGTAGCCAACTCAAGACCGTGACCGAATTTTCTGTGATTGTCGGGTTACTGTCCGTGGATGTGAACCCGGGCGTGTCTGATGGATCTCGGTCGATGAGAGTCGGGATCGAGGTGGTTCCTGGCGTCGCCGCCGGAACACCGCGAATACTGGTTGTCTTTGGGTGTTTCGGCGGTGGCGTCAGGGGCCGCCTCGGCCCGGCTATCGCGATCGAGATCCATCAGACACGCCCAAATGCGGTTGACGGGGCTGCTTACTCTCGACGCATGACCGAGACCTTGCTGACCAGAACGCATCCCGCCACGGTGGCTGGGGCGCGGCGACAGCAGGCCGCTGTCATCGGAAGGACCTATCACCCGCAGTCATGAGCGCGGCGCTGGTCGCGGGACTGCTCGCCGGCTACGGCGTGGCGATCCCGGTAGGTGCCATTGGTGCTCTGCTCGTCGGCCTCACCGCCCGGACCTCGTTGCGGACCGGAGCCGCCGCCGCTCTGGGTGTCGCCACGGCCGATGGGTTGTACGCGCTCGCCGCGGTTCTGGGCGGGACCGCGCTGGCGCGGCTGATCGAGCCGGTCGCGACGCCGATGCGCTGGGCCGCGGTGGTGGTGCTCGTCGCGATCGCGGTCCGCACGGCGGTGTCCGCTTTGCGGCGCAACGGTTCTCCGGTGGACGACAGGGGCCTGACCTCGCCCGGCCGGGCCTACCTGGGCCTGCTCGGGCTGACCGTCCTCAACCCGGCCACGATTGTCTACTTTGGAGCGCTTGTTGTCGGTCGCCAGGCCGACGCGGCGCCAGACCTGGTGAGTGGCATCGTGTTCGTGCTCGCCGCGTTCGCCGCCTCAGCGAGCTGGCAACTGCTGCTAGCCGGCGGCGGCAGCCTGGTCGGGCGTGTCCTGAGCGGACCGCGCGGCCGGCTCGTCACCGCGCTCGTGTCCAGTGTGGTCATCGTCGTGCTGGCGATCGGCCTTGTGCCGGGTTAGCACCGCGAAGGTGAGGAACGACAACGCGGCGGCGGACGTCATGACCACCGCCATGGGCACCGCGCTGCTGCCGCCGGACCCGGCCAGCGGCGCGGTCAGCCCGCCGATCAGGAACTGGGTCACGCCGATCAGCGCGGACGCCGCACCCGCGTGCTCCGCCTGATCGGCCAGGGCCAGCGCGGTCGTGTTCGGCATGACGATCCCGACACTGGCCACGACCAGGAACAACGGCGGCAGGATCCAGGCCAGCCCGAGCCCGAGCGCGGCGGCCACGATCAGGCCGGCCGCCCCGGTGACGGCAATGGTCAGACCGGCGACGGTCAGCGCGCGCGGCGCGAACCGCCCCAGCAGCAACGTGTTGATCTGCCCGAACAGCATGATCCCGACCGAGTTGACGCCGAACACGATGCTGAACCCCTGCGGCGACAGGCCGAAGATGTCCTGCAGCACGAACGGCGATCCGGAGATGTACGCGAACAGCGCCGAGAACAACAGCGCGGAAGTCAGCGCGTAACCAAGGAAGACCCGGTCGGCGAACAGCGATCCGTACGACCGGAGCACCCCGCCGATGTGCGCGGGCCGGCGGCGCTCCCGGGGGAGGGTCTCGGGCAGGCCGAGCAATGTGGACAGCAGCAGGAGCGTCCCGAACACGGCCAGCACCGCGAACACCCCGCGCCACGAGGTGACCTGGAGGATCTGTCCACCCAGGACCGGCGCGACGATCGGCGCGAGCCCGGCGATCAGCATCAGCGTCGAGAAGAACCGGGCCATCGCGATCCCGGAGTACAGGTCGCGGACCTGGGCGCGGGAGATCACGATCCCGGTCGCCGCCCCGAGCCCCTGCAGGAACCGGAACACCACCAGCGCCAACGCCGACGGCGCGAACGCGCAGGCCACTGAGGCGGCCGCGTACAGGACGAGCCCGGCGACCAGGGGCCGGCGCCGGCCGAACGAGTCGGACAGCGGCCCGGCGATGGCCTGGCCGATGGCCAGGCTGATCACGAACGCGGTCAGGGTGAGCTGGATCTCCGACTCGGACGCGCCGAGCTGGTCGGTCATCGCCGGGAAGGCTGGCAGATACATGTCAACGGACAACGGGGCGAAAGCGGACAAAGCGCTCAGAATGAGCGCGATTCGGACCTTCACACGCACGATCCGTCGACGTGATCGCCGGTCGCGACCAGTTTGCGGAGCAACTCCTTGAGCTTGTCCACCTCGGCGCCGTCCAGGTGCGCGACCATCGTGTGCTCCACCTGCGCGAGCTTGTCGAACACCTTCGCCTGCTGCTCGCGGCCGGCCTCGGTGAGCACCGGGATGCGGGCGCGGCGGTCGTTCGGGTCCGGCGTCCGCTGGATCAGGCCCTGCGACTCCAGCTTGTCCAGAACCGCGGTCATGGTGGTCTTGTCCAGGCCCAACGCGGTGCTCAGTGCCAGCTGGGTGACCGGTTTGACGTCGGCCGGCTGCTGGGCGAGCGCGGTCAGCACGATGTGCCCGCGGATGGACAACCCGTGCGCCGAGGCCTCGACGTCCATCGCCTCGCGGATCTGGTGCGCGGCCCGGTTGATCAGCCAGTTCAGGTCGTCGTGCTGCAGGCAGCCCGCCGCTCGCACGCACATGTCCTCGACTGGTTCCGCCATGTCTCGATTTTACCGGGACCAGTTGCGATGTGGATCGTCTCACACAAGATGTTCTTGACTAAGAACATCTCAGTTCGTACCTTCTTGGTCATGACGAACTTGCTGCACATCGACGCGAGCATCCGGGGCGGGCAGTCGGTCTCCCGGGAGATGAGCGCCGCCTTCGCCGACGCGTGGAAGGCCGCCCACCCCGACGGCACGTACACCTACCGGGACCTGCACGAGACGCCGGTGCCGTACCTCAACGGCGAGTACCTGGTCGCCCAGCACCTGCCCGAGCAGCAGCGCACGCCCGCGCAGCAGGCGGCATGGGACGAGACCCAGTGGGTCCGCGACGACCTCCGGTCAGCGGACGTGATCCTGCTGGGCGTGCCGATGTACAACTACTCGGTGCCCGCCTCGGTGAAGTCGTGGCTGGACCACATCCTCGTGCCCGAGTTCCTCGTCGACCAGGAGACCGGAGCGGGTCCCCTCACTCACAAGAAGGTCGTCGTGGTCACCGCGCGCGGCGGTTCGTACGCCCCGGGCACACCCAAGGAGGACTGGGACCACCAGGAGCCGCTCATCCGGGCGATCCTCAACGGCGTCGGCCTGGACAACGACCTGACGTTCGTCCACACCGAGATGGTCCTTTCGTACACCGTGGAGAAGCTGGCGCAGTTCCGCCACATCCACGACGCGTCCCGCGAGAACGCCCTGAAAGCCGTGGCCGAGCTGGCCGCGGCCTAGTTCGCGTATCCCCCTGGCGGGTGAAAAGGACGCTCCGAACTCGACCGACCGGGTATGCGGAAATCGGTCGCGGACAGGCAGTGCCACACTGAGCCATCCGAAACCCCGATCCAGGGAGTCAGGATGGGCGAGCCGGTTGCCGTCGCGTTACGACGCGCTGCCAACCTGACCGCGGCGGGGAACTCCGACGCGGCGATCAGTCTGCTGCGCGGGGTGCTGGACGAGCACCCCGCGCATTCCGAGGCGTGGTGCCAGCTTTCGGCGGCGTACCTGGACGCGGGGGACATGGAGACCTCGCTCGACGCGGCCAAGGAGGCCATCCGGCTCGGCGAGCGGTCATGGGGCCACCGGGTGGCCAGCCTGGCGTTGCTGGAGATGGGCCGCCGGCAGGAGGCGGTCGTGTCCGCGCGCGAGGCGGTCCGGCGCGACCCGTCCGACTGGCGCTGTCACGTCGCGCTGTCCGAGGCGCTGGGCGCCGACCACCCGCAGGAGGCGTTCGCCGCGGCCTGCCGCGCGATCCAGTTCGCCCGCAACGAGGCGAGACCCTATGAGGTCCTCGGCGACGCGGCGATCAGGGTGCACGACAAGGACACGGCCCGCCGCTCCTACCTCGAGGCCCTCAAGATCGACCCCGCCAACCAGCACGCCCGCACCAACCTCGTCCGCCTCGGCCGCCCCCAGCTCGACACCACGACCACCCCCACCGTTCCCGAACCGCCCGCGCCGTCCCGGCTCGGCCGGATCGAGGAGCTCGGCGTGTGGCTCGCGCTGCGCCGCGCCTCGATCGCCCTGGTCATCGGCAGCCTCGTGCTGATCATCGCCGGCATGCCCACCCCGTCGGGGGTGCTGGGCTGGTTCGGCCTTGTCGTCGTGTTGTTCACCGCTTATACGGTCGTCGCCGCCTGGTTCCAGTACGCGCGCGGCGTGCCCCTGCGCGACACCCTGCGCTCGCACCAGATGCTCGGGGTCGCCGCCGGGATCACCGGGCTGTCGCTCGTGCTGCTGCTGGCCTGGACGCTGATCATCGCCCTGGGCGGGCGCACCGGCAGTCCGCTGGAACTTGTGCTGGTCAGCGGCGTGGCCGCGGTCGGCATCAACGTCTTCGCCCTCTGGCGCCGCAACCACGCCCGCCGATAGCCGCCGTACCGGGTACCCGCAACAGCAGCCTGGGCCGTATGGCGCACCGCACAATCACGGCCCGCGGCGTTAAATAGGCCGCATGAATCTTGGCGCGTACCAGAACGAGATCTACCTGCAGGGACTGGCCGACAACCTGCCCATCTTCACCACCGACGCGACCCGGCTCGCCGAGCTGGCGCGGGAGGTCCTGGCCCCGGGCCCGTTCTGGTACGTGGAGGGTGGTGCCGGGTCGGGCGCCACGATCCGGGCCAACCGTTCCGCGTTCGACACCTGGCGGATCGTGCCGCGGATGCTCCGCGACGCCACCAACCGGACCACGGCCACGACCATCCTCGGCACGCCGATGCCCGCGCCGGTCCTGCTCGCGCCGGTGGGTGTGCAGTCGATCGTGCACCCGGACGGCGAGCTGGCCACGGCGCGCGCGGCCGCCTCGTTGAACGTGCCGATGATCCTGTCGACCGCGTCCTCCACCACGATCGAGGACGTCGCCGACGCCAACGGCACCGGCCCGCGCTGGTTCCAGCTGTACTGGCCGAACGACCCGGACCTGTGCATCAGCATCCTCAACCGCGCGGCCAAAGCGGGCTTCACCGCCCTGGTGGTCACTTTGGACACTTGGACGCTCGCCTGGCGGCCCCGCGACCTCGACCAGTCGTACCTGCCGTTCATCCGGGGGACCGGCACGGCCATCCCGTTCTCCGACCCGGTGTTCCGCGGTGGCCTGGAGCGCTCGCCCGAGGAGGACATCCCGTCGGCGGTGCTGAAGTGGATCCCGTTGTTCACCGGCACGGACCGTGGGTGGTCGGCCTTGCCGTTCCTGCGGGAGCACTGGGACGGGCCGATCGTGTTGAAGGGCATCCAGCACGTCGACGACGCGCGGCGGGCGGCGGATGCGGGGATGGACGCGATCGTCGTGTCGAACCATGGCGGGCGTCAGGTGGACGGGGCCATCGCTTCGCTGGATGCGTTGCCGGGAATCGCGAACGCGGTGGGGGATCGGCTGGAGGTCTTGTTCGACTCCGGGATCCGGACGGGCTCGGACATCCTGAAGGCGTTGGCTTTGGGTGCTCGTGCGGTGTTGCTGGGGCGGCCTTATGTGTGGGGGCTGGGATTGGGCGGTGAGGATGGCGTGCGGCATGTGCTGCGCAGCATTCTCGCCGACTTCGATCTGACGCTGGCATTGTCCGGGCATCGGTCGCTCGCGGACCTCACGCCCGACTCGCTCGCCCGCGGCTGATCCCCTTCGTGAGTGAGTGGTTTTGCGCGCTGGGGCGCGGAATCACTCACGAGGGTGGTTCGGGAATGCCGAATTTTTGTTTGCCGGGGCCATGATTCTTGAGGAATGCCCCTAAAGGTTTGTTCTCGGCAACGGGTGCATCGGTGCGGTATGTGCATTTCCGCAGGTCCGCAGGCGTGTCGCGGTTTTCGCGGTGGAAACGGGGGCAAGACGGAATGGCTGGGGAGAGGTAGTCTTCCGGCGAGGTTGATCACTCTCGTTCGCAGGGAGCGCCGTGGAAGTCAGTGCCGAGCAGTTGCGCAGCTGGGTCGAATCCTGGTCCTGGCGCATTCCGCGCGGTCCCCAGCACGGCGGGATGTCCGGCGATGTGCGGGAGTGGTGGAGCCTGACCATCTGGCGCCGCAACGATCACGCGGAGCTGCAGCTGGACGTGAACCGGCTGCGGCCCACCCGGGGGTCGGAGGTCCAGACCTTCACCCGGCAGGTGCGGCACGAGGACCTGCGGCCGGTGCCGGACTACCGGATGCTGGTCAACCGGCTCAACCTGGAGCTGGGCGAGTTGTTCATCCAGGCCGGGATCAAGCCGCCGCGGCTGCCGGACGGCTCGCTGTCCGGCGACATCTACGAGCTTTAATGCCAAGTTCGGCCGGTGTTCGCGAGCGGACACTAGGGTCCGGCCGTGTCATCTACCAGGCGTTTCTTCCTCGCATCGGCCGGTGCGCTCGGCGCGGGCGCGGCGGTCGGCAGTATTTCCCCGGCGTCCGCCGAGACCGGATCCTGGTGTCCCGACCAGGAAAGCCCCCGGTTCACCGTCGCGGTCATCCCGGACACGCAGTACCTGTTCGACCGCGACCGCGGTGACCCGGCGCCGCTCGAGGCCTCGCTGCGTTACATTGTGGACACTGCGGCCGAGCACAACACGGTGTTCGTGGCGCATCTCGGCGACCTGACCGAGAATGGCCAGCCGGGTGAGTTCGAGCAGATCGGCCGGGCGTTCCGGTACTTCGACACCCGACGGGTCGCCTACAGCGTGCTGGCCGGAAACCACGACATCGACTCGTCGAAGGACGACCAGCGCGGGCCGAGCGCGTACCTGAACACCTTCGGCCCACAGCGGTTCCGCACCAGCCCGTCGTTGCGTGGTGCCACCAAGGACGGCTACAACACGTACCACACCTTCCGCGCCGCGAGCCGGGAATGGCTTGTGCTGGCGCTGGACTGGCGCCCGTCCGCCGAGACCATCGGATGGGCCCGCGATGTCCTGCGGAAACACCCGAAGAGCCCGGTCATCCTCACGACACACGAGTTCGTGCATGCCGATTCCGGGGACGGCAAGGCGCAGTTGTCCGATTTCGGACAACGACTCTGGGATCAGCTGGTCAAGGGCAGCGATCAGATCTTCCTGACTCTCAACGGCCATTTCTGGCCGCCCGGAAGGACCGTGCTGCGCAACGACGCCGGGCACGACGTGCACGCGCACATCACCAACTACCAGGACCGGTACTACGGCGGCAGCGCGATGATCCGGCTGTACCGGTTCGACCTGGAACGCGGCACCATCGACGTGGAGACCCTCTCGCCGTGGCTGCTGCGCCAGCCCGCCGAGCGGCTGAACCTGTTGAGCCGTCAGGAGATCGAACGCACCGGACCGGACGAGTCGTTCTCTGTGCCGATCGGCTTCACGGCTCGGTTCGCCGGGTTCGACCCGCGGCCCGAGCCGGCCGCCCGCCCGGTCCGGGACCTGCTCATCCCCGGCACGCAGGCCTACTGGCGGTTCGACGCGCGCAACGGCCGTGACCTTTCGGGTAACGGCAACGACCTCGTGGTGACCGGTGATCCACAGTGGACGCCCGAGCACCACCGGGACCAGCCTGCGCACGGCAGCGTGTTCCTGAAGGGCGAGTACTTCAAGACCGTCTCGGGCGCCCCGCTCAACAAGGCGAAGTTCGAGCGCGGCTACACCATCGAGGCGTTCTTCAAGATCCCCAAGGACTTCAGCGGCGCCAACGCGTGGGGCGGCTTGCTGTCGCGGATCGGCACCGGCGCGGACGCTGGCAAGACCAGCGACGACCCCAAGGAACCGGTGGCCACGCTGAGCATCTCCGACGGCCACGGTGTGCAGTGGGCGGTGTTCCCGTTGAACCAGAACGGGATCTCCACCAACTGGGGCCACGAGCTGCAGCTGGACAAGTGGTGGCATGTCGCGGTGGTCAACGACGGCCGCACCACCACCGTCTACATCGAAGGTTCCAAGCTGCTGCGCAACCCGTCCACGCCGGCTGTGGGCATTTCCACCGCCAACGACAGCTGGCTCGTCGGCGCGTACACCTACGACCGCAAGATCGACCGGACCTTCTACGGCTGGGTCGGCGACATCCGTGTGGTCGACCGCGCCCTGCCAGTGTCACAGTTCATGCTCTACCGCTGATCCGCGCATAACGCCCACGGGTGCGCCGCGATACCCCCGTCGAGGAGTTCCGGCGCACCCCTGGGGATCCCATGACCTACCAGCAAGCGGGCTTCCGTGCCGCGGAAGTCCTGGTCCGCACGCTGATCTCGTCGTTCGTGCCCGGCGGCCAGCTGATCTCCGGCGTGCTGGAGGCGCTTGCGGCCGCCCGGGATGCCCTGCCGCAGCAACAGAAGCAGGCCAGCGACCGGGAGATCATCGCGATGATCCGGGCGCTGCCGGACAAGGAGTACGAGCGGATCGTCGACGAGGAGCTGACCGCGAAGGCCGGCCTGACCACCGCGCAGGTGCTTGAGATCCGCCGCCAGCTGATGGACCTGCCGGGCAGCTTCGCCGACATGCTCACTTCCGCCAAACGGGAGGAAGTGCGCGATCGGGAAGAACGGATCGCGGTGCTGTACGTGCGGATGCGCGCGGCCTGGAACGAGAAGCGCTGGGCCGAGGCGAACAGGTCCGCGCGGGCGCTGATGCGGCTGGGTGTCCGGGAGAAGGAGCTGACCGAGATCGAGAAGTTCTCCTACGCACGGCACCTCAATCCAGTGCGGGTGATCTACCTCCTGCAGGTGGCCGGGTTCACCGTCTTCGTCGCGGTGGGGATGACCCAGAACATGCCCTCTTCGCACCAGGTGAACGGCATCGTGCTGCTGGTCGCCGGGATGCTGGTGCTGTCCTGGGCGGCGACCAGCAAGCGGATGACCGTGCGGGCGCGGCTGGTCTTCAAGGTGCTGAGCTTCGCGTACCTGATTGGGTGCTTGGTCTATGCGGTGTCGTTCGCGACGTCGGCTTTCTGAGAGCATGGGGTATGCGCAA